>NZ_CP080522.1 GCF_019468565.1 Pseudonocardia sp. DSM 110487 | reverse complement strand
CGAGGCCGGGGCCTCTGGGGCGCTGACGCGCCCCAGGAAGAAACCGAATTGCGTCGCGCTAAAGCGCGACATTCCCAGGTCAATTGGGACGTTTTAGCGTCTCTACGTTTTAGAACGAAGACAACAAGACAAAAACGCGCTTACGCGCGTTTAGCTGAACACCGTTTGAGGCATTTCAAGCGATTTTACCTGGTCAAATGCGACGTTTTCACGCTAAGACGCTTCCGCGTCTTAGCTTCTTCACAATACTACGCTACCGTTTCACCTCAAGTCTAGCCGTTTTCACGTCAAAACTCTAGCATATGGCTCCGGCAATCACCCGCTGTGACCGAAACCCCACCGGTCGCACGACCGAACCAGCCGGCGGGCCTCCACGCCACCGCCTCGCCGCGGGCCCCTCCTCCCCGACAGCCCTCTCCCCCACCCAACCGCCAGGCCGCCGGCCCGCGCCCAGCATCCTCACCCGCCAGCTCGGAGCGGCGGGGGCCCACACCCCGGCCCGGCGGGGCCACACCGAGCTCGAGGAACCCCACACGACACCCCACCGCCCGCATCAGACACCCGCCAGGTCAACCAATCATTGACAACAAGACAGCCGGCCACCCCGTGCCCCGCCGACCCCCCACTCCAGCCCACACAGGGGCCTCACCACACACCCCACGCACCCACAAACCGCCACGACCACCCAGGGGCCTGTGACCGAAACCCGGGCACACACACCCCCGTGTGACCGAAAACCAGCGCCAGCAAGACCACAACCGACCAGCCACCCGCCGGCAGCCCGCGACCGCGCCGCACCACGCACGCCCCACAGCCACCCACGCGCTCCGCGAGGCAGCCAGCGAGCTCGGACCCTTCGCCTCTGGACCCCGGACGCGGCCACCCCACCAGCGCTCACCCACAGAGCACCTCACGCCCTCCCCGACAGCCCCAGACACGGCGCCCACCACCCGCCCGGGAGTTGTGTTGTGCGGCGCCGGGGCAGCCGCACAACGGCCGGTGGGGCCTTCCGCGTCGGAGAGCTGGGTGTCGCCGCTTGCGGCCACACAGCAGCTCGAGCAGCAGCTACCCCCGCCCCCATGCCGCCCGACACCCGGCCAGTCAACCAATCATTGACAATGAGACAGCCGGCGCCCGCAGCGGCCGGCCCCCACCCAGCAAACCGGCACCACCACCAGCTGTGACCGAAAACCAGAACCGCCGAGACCGCAGCCCCGCGTGACCGAAACCTCGTGTGACCGAAACCAGCCACCGGTCACACGAGGGAGAGCGCGCGCCAACCGGCCCACGCCTCCCCCCGGTCACCTCTCCCCAGGTCGTCACCCCCAGGTCACCGGGGGAACTCCGACCGCGCACGCTCCTCGTCCTCCCCCAAACCACCCGTCTCATCATGCGCAGCCTCCCGCCGACGACGCTCACGCAACGCCACCACCCGACGACCGAAACCCGGATCCAACGGCGCCGCATCAAAGAACGCAGCCACCGGATCCGAATCCGCCTCCTCCACCGCAATCCGATACAGACGCGCCCGCAACTCCCCCAACGGATCACCCGCCGCGCCCACACCATCCGCCGGAACCTCAACCGCCGGAACCTCAACCGCGACCGACACCCCGAACCTCCCCCATCCACCCCGCTCCATCTGTCTCTAACCCTAACGTCTTGCCTGTCCGTGGTCAACACCCAAACCAGCAAAACTCCAGGCAGACACCGCGAATTAGCGTGAACACCCATTGACAGGACTACGCTAAACCGCTAACGTTACAGACAGAAGACAGGGGCGGGCGAAGAAACCCAACACGCGACGAGGGAGGACAGACCGATGCAGATGTGGCTGCTCACGGCCGCCGAGACCGCAACTCCCGCCGCCCCCGAGGGGCACTCCGCAGAGGTCGAGTGGCACAGCGGCGGGCCCGGCAAGTCTGCATACACCGACTACCGTTGGCAGTGCGCATGCGGTCACCGGTACGACAACCCCGGAAGCACCGGCGTCAACGTCCTGCACCACGCCCACCTGGCCGAGGTGGGCTAATGCCCCGCCCGCTCGGGGCGTGGTCCGAGATGCGCGAACGAGCCTCGCCAGCGTGGCGCGGGCGCAGGTCCAGGTCGTCGCCCGTGGTCCAGCCGGCCGCCTCCGCGGCCTGGGCCCAGTAGAGCGCGAGGTAGAAGTGGCTGCGCGACTGCTAGGTGGCGAGGCACCGGACATGGCCTACGTCGCGATGCAGCCCGTCGAAGACCTCACCGCAGAGCCGCAGCCCGAGATCGGGCCACCCTACGACCCCCGAATACGACACCGAGCCCTAACCGAGCAACCGAAGACACCTGACGACCACGGGGTGGCGCAGACCCGGATCGGGGCACAGGCCCGGCCACGAGGAGGAATCGATCATGGCTCACACCGACGCCGCGACGCGCGCCGCCGCGATGACCGACCCGGCCGAATGGCTCTACACGCTCGGCATGCCCCGATACCACGCCGACGCGTTCGCCGCCTACTACCAGGACCACTGCACAGGCATGGAGTTCTCCACAGCCAAACGCCAATTCGACTACGACCACCGCGCGACCAACTACCTCGCCCGGTACGGACGCAGGATCACGACCTTCTCACGCCCGCGTGGCGCGTCCGACCCAGGAACGACGGCCCGCCGATCAGACTGATCAACTTGGGAGCTGATCATGAGCGGCTACATCCGCCACACCGCGACCTACCGGCACTCATCCCAACCGGCTCGAGCGTGCAGTCCTGCGCATCCAGGCCGACGTCGCGGACAAGCGAGCCGACGCGCTGCGACAGCTGCAGGGCAACTGCATTTCGGTGGTCGAGGTGATCGAGGTGGTCGAGGGCATCCACGACGACGACATGATCACGCCGCCCGGCGCAGAGACCTACACCGATTCAAACCAGCACGAGTATGGCCACGGACGCAGCGATCGTCGCGACGACCGCGAGGATGACCGTGAGCCGCAGCCATGGAACCCATGAGCGACCGTAGAACGCTGGCAGCGCCCACGCGACGACACGGGTCCAGTCCGGAGGAGGCGCCGGTGAGGCGTCGTCCTGCTGCGGCGACATACGTTGCTGTGGGGCGTAGCGGGGCTCATGGTGGTGCGGTGGCCGGTCAAGGTTCACAGCGCGTACCTCTCGAACTCTCACTCGGGGTGATCGAGACGCGAGATGTACGAGGGGGACCCAGGCAAGGGGTCCTTTCTCGCGCCGCCACAAGTACGCCACGTCACAGCCCGCTCTCTGCATATCCCGACACGCACCGGCGGCACTCGGCGTGCGCGCAGCGCCGAGAAGACACCATTCGACCGATCGCGTGGCCGCGAAAGTGAGGGAGCAACGCAATTTGCTCCATTCGGCCCGACAGCAGACCCGTTAACCGATCGCCTTCAACCACTTGGCGTATGTTGACCGCCGATTTCCGGCGGACGCGAGATGTCAGAGGACCGGGTACCGATACCCGGAAAATACACGACTGGACCAAATTCGGGGGGCCAAGCGAGCGATGCACGATCGGACCACCATCGGTGATCGGCCACGTGACACCAGGACTGGCCCAGCCCGCCGACGATCCTTCGGCTCCGGCCTCAGTCTGCGCATCCACCTCGCCTGCCCACGTAGACAATCGCGGCGCCGTCGACGAACCGGTAGATCACCGTGCAGCCCTTCGGCGGCGCCAATCCCGTTGAGCGCATCCCGCCCCACGTTTCGCCGAGCGCGGCGAGCGCGGCGAGCGGGTGTGCTCGCCTGCCCGTGCGGCCGGCTGGTCCGCTCGCCCGGCCGCCTGCAATTCACTGGACTCGGTGAGGATGACGAGCTCGCCACAGCCGGTCGAGGTAGGCCGTCGGCTCGGCCGCGGTGCGGCGTCTGACATCAGCCACGGGCTCGATCTTCACGCCGCACGAGACGTCGTGAAGCTCGATCAGCCCGTGATCTACCTCGGCCATGAGCCGGTCGGCCACGCGCGCGACCTCCACGCCGCTGTCGTCGCGCGCCCACACCTCGTTATCGGTGGGCTGCTCGTCGGCCTCGCCCAGCTCGGACAGGGTCTGCTCGCACTCGCGGAACACGGCCAGCGCGTCCCGCAGCTCCTTGATCAGATCGCTCATGACGTCAGCTCCTCGGCTGGTCGTCGGTGGGGTGCAGGTGTCGAGCTGCAGAGCCAGTCGTCGTCCTCGGCGTGCCACGTCGTGGCCGTCAAAGGGCGCCGTCCACGTCCAGCAACAAGCCACCCGCGCCACCAGTCGGGTTCCTCAGCACATCCGGGGCCGTCAGCTGGCGGTAGTCCGCGATCACGCGCATCGCGTCCAGGGCTGCCAGGGGCCGGGGAGCGCACCAGACCAACCCCACACTCTTACTCACGACCGAGCGAGCGTGAGGACGTACGGGGACTCGAACACCCGTTGACCACCGGCCGAGTTGATCAGGGGGAGACGATCAATCTCCCGCATCCCGGACCAGTGGCCGCACCGCCAGGCCACGCCCTCAAACTCGCTCGGTCGTGCTCTACCTGTGTGGGCGCCGGCCACCACCACTGCCCCGACCATCGACGCCGCCGGAGAGTCCCGATGATCGACGCGCCGCGCCGATCAGGGACCGGGTTGGCCATCGCTCCTCCGGATGGAGGGCCCGCCCCCGGAGGGGCGAGCCCGCGGGGCGAGTTAGAGCGGCAGGACGTTGCGCACGGGGACCGGGGTCGGCCCATAGTCGAGGTAGCGGTCGAACTCCACAACCGCCCACGAATCCAGCCACGTGCTCTCTACGCGGATCACGGTGGCGTCGAACGTGTCATAGCAGCGCACCCGGTCACCCGGCTTCAGGTCCGGCGGGTCCGGCGTGGCCTTGTCGGTAACCATCATCACCCTCCCTCAAAGCTCCCGTCTGCAACACTAACGGGAATGCGTAGCAGCGTCAAGACGTGAAAACGTCAACGCTAAAGGTGGAGTCTCGCCGGCCAGAACCAGACGATCGCCGGCCCGGGCCGTGCGGTGCGACTACTCGAAAGACGATGACGACCGTGACGACCAGGACCAGCCACGTGACCACGGGCCCCGGTGCGCGCCGCGGCGTGGCATTCGAGGCGCTATCGGTCACGCGGCGTCGGTGTCGGTGTCGAACAAGTCCAGCTGGACGGCCACCGGTGGCGGTGTGGCGAGCGGCCTCTGCATCCACACCAGGGCCGTGCTGACCTGGGCTCCGCTGCCAGAGAAGGCGCCCCGCCTGCACTCCTCGACTCCTCCGCACTCGTCGAGAAGCTCGCGCAGGGCGCGCACGAGCTTGGACTGCTTGCCGGTCATCACGATCCGGGGCACCACGGCGCCGATCGCTCGTTCCTGTCCTTCTGATCGTGCTCGCCGGTCGTAGTGCTACGCCCACCCAGCGAGTCGGCCTGGTCCGCGACTACCTCCTCCAGATGCAGCCGAGGGTGAAGACGAGGC
This sequence comes from Pseudonocardia sp. DSM 110487, assembly GCF_019468565.1. Lineage (NCBI taxonomy): Bacteria > Bacillati > Actinomycetota > Actinomycetes > Pseudonocardiales > Pseudonocardiaceae > Pseudonocardia > Pseudonocardia sp. DSM 110487. The sequence goes on along the minus strand of NZ_CP080522.1, from coordinate 191,337 downwards.
GGGCGGCGGGGTGCGGCCGTCGCGCCGCTCCCCCTGCCGGCGGCGCGGCTCATAGCCGGGTGGGCGTGGACGTGTAAGCTGGTCTAGGTGGGGCGCCTCGGCCCCCGATCGAGACGCTTCGCCGTCCTGCACGCTGCACACCGACCACCTGACCGGTAGCCGCGCACGGTCCCGCAGTGCTCGCCGCCGCTGCACGCCTCGGCGAGTGCAAGCTCGAGCTGCTCCGAGAAGCGGGCGTCCCATGCCATCCGGCCGTAGACCTTCTGCACCGTGAGCCCGCACCGCTCGGCCGCGTCCCGAAGGTCTCCGCTGGCCCGCACCGCCGAGACAAGTAGGGCCAGCGTGATGTCGTCGACCTCGATCTGCGCCAGGCGGCGGCGCCACCCCGTTGTGTCGGCGGCGTGGCCGGCGCGGGAGACGGCGTCTCGGTGGCCTGCCCGGTATCGGCTCGTCGGAGCGAGCTGCTCGATGGGCCACTTCTTCGGCGGCATCGACCCTCCTCTGATCCTCCCCGCGCGCGCGGGGACAGCGTAGACCCCCGCGCGCACGGGGTGCCGGCATCAGTCCTCGTCGCTCGGGCCGCGCATGTCCGCGACCACCCGCGCGTACGCGCGGGACCGCTGCTCCGGGGTCATCACCGAGGCGATCAGGCTGGGGATCTGCTCCTCGGCGTACCGGTAGGTGTCGGCTGCGATCTCCCGGTAGTCCTCCAGCGTGCCGCCGCGGGCAGTCATGTTCGAGTAGTAGGCGGACGCGTCGTCGATCACGGCCACTACGACGGCGAGACGCGACGGGGTCTCGGCGCCGAGCGGGTCGCGCGCGTCGCGCTCAACGCGCTCGGCGTGAGCCTCCTCGGCGCGCGCCGCCAGGGCTTCCAACACCAGGCGGCGCATCGCCCGAGGGTCGGTCATCGTGGCCAGCTCGGCGAGCGGGTCAGGGGTCGGCATGGTCTCTCCTTGATCAGGGTGTCGAATGGGGTTGTCGGCTCGGGCGGGGGAATCGTTCCTACAGCTCGTTCAGGGCGGCCTATAGCCGGTCGCTCGTCAGCTCACCAGCCCGGCTTGCCCGCGGCGCGTTGTCGGGCCGCGTGCCGGTCGAGTGACTCCTCGATCAATCGCTGGTCGCCCGGCGCGCAATCGCCGTAGATCTGCTCGCAGGTCATGCCCTTGTCGACCACCAGGCGGGTGACGATCGTGTTGACGATGGCGTCCTCGGTCTCCTGGGAGATGCGGTCAGCCATTTCGATCTCCTGTCCTTAAGAGGCGGTCAAGCGGCGACGACGTCACGCCGATCGACAGCAGGCCCGACCAGGTCTCGCGCACGTCGCACCCGCCGAGCTGGCGCCAGTGCTCGCCCGGCCGCTCGATCTCGGAGTCCGGCAAGCGCTGCCACTCGTCCTCCGAGCCGTACTCGTCACGAGTGAGCACGGGTCCGGTCAACGGCTCTACAGGCCGCGAGTATCGGGTGTCGTCCAGCCGTTCCATGATTCCTCCTGTTCAGTGCGTTGATCGAATGTCGTAGTGAGTGCTATCGGCCAAGACGACCGGGCCAATCAGGCCCCACCACCGCCGGCCGACGCGGCGCTCATCGAGAAACCGCCTCTGATACACGGCTCCGTTGCCGCGGAGCCGTAGACGGGCGGGTATGCGTTCACGTGCCGCTGGAGTACTGCCCGCCCACACGTCGAGCACGTCCAGCGCAGAACGCTCGTCAGAGCAGCAGGCGGATCCCAGACCGGTGCGTGCCCCAGTTCGATGGAGATCGCGGGCGGCGCGGGAGGCTCAGGCCAAACGGTCATCGCCGCGCCCCACAGGTCGGGGCCTTGCGCCGGGTCGCCATCGCGCCATCCAGTCGCGACAGGCAGTCCTTGCACGGGCCTACGAAGCTCGAGCGGCACCGGTCACACCATTCGAAACCGGGCACTGCCTGCGGCGGAGGACCGAACTGCAGCTTGCCGGCCGAGATCTCACGCACGGCCGGGTCGGTGGTCATCGCTTCCCCTTCACCTTCTTCTGGTCCATGACCTGGCCGAGCGTCTCCACCCACTCTGCGAACTTCGTCCGCGCCACCTTCTCGTTCATGGTCGCCATGGACATGACAGGGCAGGTCACGAGCCAGCCGCCGTCCGGCGTCCTCTCGATGCTCACCGCGTCGGCCATCACGACCACCGCGCCCGCCCGCCGAGCCGCACGGCCTCGACGTCGGCCTGCACCGCGAGCACCGCACCCATCAGGTCGCTGTACGCCGCCCGCACCCGCACGTGGTCATTCATTTTAGCGTTTTGACGTGACAACTTCAACTCCCCTCAGCCGAGCCGCTAGCCACCCTCACGGACGCACCGCCGTCGAGAAGGCCAGAGCCGGGCCGGGACCTCGTGGCGCTTGTACCGACCCAGGCGGCGTTCGATGCCGGCGATCGCGCCGTGCACTGCGTGGTCACCGGCCGGAAAGTGGGATGACGGGCGTGGTCTGATGCAGGGGTGAGCACCGCCGATCACTCGTGCGGTGGCCGAGATTTCAGGCCCTCGGCCAGCCGGTGCAGCGCGTCTAGCGTCTGCTCGAGGCCCGCCCCCTCGCCATGCAGATGTTGCAGGGGGAGCCTGAGATGCGCTGCCGGAAGTGACCGCGCGATGTTATCGACCGTTCTTTTCGAGCGACGGCCCCTCAGATACACAGCAATCATTGCTTTAACCCGCGCGTCTAGTTTTGTCTCATCTTCCATCTCGGACAGATCCAGCGCGCGGACATCGTCGGGATGCAGGTGCAGCTTCACGATCGTCGCCCGGGCACTCGATTTCCCGGAGCCAGCAGCGGTCTCCGTTGGGACGTCCCGTCTCCCAACGCCGCGTGGTCGCGTCTGCTGGTCCCGAATGTCGCGATCGACAGCCGTACGGAAGCCGGCCGTGTTGTTCAAATATGCCGCTATCATGGCACGGACACGAGTTCCTACCGCAATCCTATCGTCGAGGTTGGCTAAACCGAGTTGATATGCATTATCTGGCGTCAGGTGGACGCTGCGGTCGCCTCCGCGACCCCACGCCTTCCGGCTTGTACGTCGCTCGTCCCCTGCCTTCGTTGCGGCACTGCGCTCCACACGGGACTTCACAACCCGCTGCCGTCGAGAATTCCAGGCTATAATGCGACGCGGGCGCCACACAAGCGCTCCACTAACTTGCGAGTCAGGCTCCGGAAGGTCGCCGCGGCCCCGGTAATTGTAAACAGTGGTCGCCGAAACGCCGAGATGGGCAGCAATATCGTACACGGTCCACCACTCGACCTTGGGATCCCCCGGAGATGCGGCATGCCGGATAGAGGCTCGCTGCGTGGTCGTAGTTCGTGAAGGTGGCAGAGACGGCGGAGGCGGCGGGGGCGGCGGGGGCTCCCAGCGCAGCGCTCGAGCCCCGAGGGCAGCAGCAAGGATGGCGAACCGTTCTCTAGGATCCTCGAGATCACGTCCGACAAGCTCGGCAACTCGTCTCAGCCGCTGAGTGACCGTGGTGCTTGACATTCCAATCTTCCGCGCCGTCTCGCTGATGACGAAGCCCGCGCCGGCCCAGGCGAGCAGCGTTGCCAGTGATTCTTGAAACCCCAGACGCGACGCACCCAACGGGGCAAGCATTGAACGAGCGAACTCCACTGTTGCCGCCTCGTCGTACATGAAAACTTGGTACGTCAGCATGCGCGACAACGCGGGACCGGTGAGTCCTAGCGCGTCGATAGCCCCCTGTTCCCGCAGCGCGTCGATACGGGCCGGGAGGCCACCCTCTTCCGGAAGCGGCCGCTGCGGCCAGCCCAGCAGTCGCGCTCCGAGCACCGCAGCCTGGACCGTGAACCGCTGCCCGGGATCGGTCGGATCATTCCCAGTCAACTCCGCAAAATGATCCAGCCGCTGAAGGACCTCATAGGTCCGCAGATGCAGCTTCCGCGCGGCCTCAGGAACGGAACCTGTAATGAACCAAGCCTCCAGCGTGCCCAGGAACGGCTCTGCTTCCGCACCAGAGTCGATCAACGGCAAGAGCACGGCTTGAACTAGGTCGATGACCGCCGTTTCCGCGTGCATGAACAGGCGATATGTCCCCAGATCCAGTGCACGAACAGCAGGTAGCGGCGGTCCCACTTCCAGTATGGTGCGGGCCTCCACATACGATTGCCGGATGCCGGATGCGCCTGAACGCGGGAGACTTTCAGCCACCCGCCACGGTCCACCAGACGGAAGAATCGCGCTGAGCGCCTCGTGCACAACCTCGCTCAACGCTGACGTCCATACAGGCGTGCCATGTTCAGCCCGCTTCAGCTTCCCCGGGGCAATAACGACGATGCAGTCATCCTTCGGTCCAGCTAGAACACTTTCCCGCTCGCAGCCGCTCCATCGATTCATGACGGAATATTCAACCGCGCCGAGTGCCTCGATGGTTGCCTCTGCGATCCGTGCAGCCGGACGAGCGACTGCGACCTGATGCATTCGCTCGGGATGTAGGCCGGATTGCGATACCTTCCTCATCGCTGCGGCATCCTGAGCAAACTCGAGGATGGATTCATTGACGGTGTCACGGGTTAGCGCATTTACCGCATCCCGGCGTAGCGCTTGCTCAAGCTGCATGATTCGGCTTGATTCTTCGGCAACCAAGGCAAACCATGTGTCGCCGCCGTGACCCTCCACACGTCGAGGGTACCCGACGCGTTTTACCGTCAAATCGCGCGGCAGTCCTGCATCAGGAGGCGACGCTGAGAGCGGTAGCCGCAGTACGGGTATCGCTCCGGGGACCCCGGCGGGTGCACCGCACATCCGGCAGCCAGCCCGAGTTGCCCTCCCGGGTGTACCCCGTGGCCGGGTGCGGCGAGCAGCAGGCCACCGCCCAGCCGACCCAGGCCGGGCCGCCGCCCATGAACGCCGTGCCGCTCACGGGCGGCCGTGGTCGCCCACCTGGGGGGCACTCATCCCCCAGCCTGGGTCACTGCCCATCTGATCGTCACCATGACCATGGTGAGAGCGTCCCCATGAACGACGCGCCGCCCGCGGAGCAAATGCATCTAGTCGAAGTGCGCAACCGCCCGCGTTGCTGACGAGCCGCCGCTGACCGCGTTGTGGGCGGACTCGCTACCCCTCGAGATCGCGCGGGTGCTGCTCGGCGCGTAGCTCGGTGAGCTCCAATGCGGCGAAGCTGTCGCCGGCGGCGGCGAGCGCGGCGAGGGTTTTGAGGTCGCTGCGCTCGGCCAGCAGCTCAGCGCGCCTGGCCGCGGCGTGCGTGTCGCCGGCGTCGGCGCGCGCTGTGAGGGCGTCGAGGTCGCCGCGGTCAGCGAGCAGGTCGACGAGCCGCCGGCCAGCGTAGTTGTCGCCGGCATCGGCGCGTGCAGTGAGAGTGGTGAGCTCGCCACGGTCAGCGAGCAGCTCGACGAGCCTCCAGGCGGCGGCGTCATCGCCGGCTTCGGCAAGAGTGGTGAGAGCGTCAAGCTCACCCCGGGCCGCGAGCACGCCAGCGCGCCCCTCCGCGGCGTGGCGGTCACCGGCGGCGGCGAGCGCGGTGAGGGTAGTGAGGTCGCCGCGGAGTTCGAGGAGCTCAGCGCGCCTGGCCGCGGCGTGCGTGTCGCCGGCGTCGGCGCGCGCTGTGAGGGCGTCGAGGTCGCCGCGGTCAGTGAGCAGCTCGACGAGCTTTCGGGCGGCGAGATGGTGAGCCCCCGGGCGGCGGGCCAGCTGGTTGCTGGCGAAGCCGGCGACGGCGGCGCGCGCAGTGAGGGTGTCGAGGTCGCCGCGTTCGGCGAGCAGTTCCGCGAGCCTCCAGGCGGCGTGGGGATTCCCGGCGTCAGCTTGGGTGGTGAGAGCGTCAAGGTCTCCCGCGTCGGCGAGCCGGTCGACGGCGGCGATCCGGTCGACGAGCCACCAGGCGCCCGTGTCGTCGTTGCCCGCGGTGAGGTCGGCTTGCGGGTCGGGTTGCGTCGGTGCGTTGAGGTCGCCAAGCTCGGCGAGCGCCAGAGCTGCGTAGTTGTCGCCCGCGTCGGCGCGCGCAGTGAGTGTCTCGGCATCGCCACGGTCGACGAGCAGCCCGGCGAGCCGGTAGGCAGCGTGGCGTTCACCGCCGTCAGCTCGGGTCGTGAGGGTGTTGATGTCGCCACGGTCGGCGAGCAGTTCCGCGAGCCTCCAGGCGGCGTCGTCGTCGCCGGTGTCAGCGCGGGCGGCCAGGGCATCCGCATCGCCGAGGCGGGCGAGGAGGTCGGCGAGCCGCTGACCGGCGAAGTAGTCGCCGGCCGCGGCGCGGGCGGTGAGTGTCTCGGCATCGCCGCGGTCAACGAGCAGCTCGACGAGCGATCGGGCGGCGGTGCGGTCGCCGGCGTCGGCGAGTTCGGTCAGGGCTTCCACGTTGCCCACGTCGGCGTAGAGCCGAGCGGGCTCGTCGTGGGGGTTGCGCCGGATCAGGTCGTCGGCGATGTCGCGCTGTCCCGCGCGGTATGCCGCTCGAGCGATCTGTCGGGCAGTACTTGGAGTGACGTGTGCGATCAGGTGCTGCCAGAGCGCCTTGGGTATCGCCGCCCGTTGGGGTGTCGCTAACGCGGTGTCGGATGCCGTGGCGAGGAGGTAGTCGAAGGCACGGTCACCCCAGTTTCGGTGGTGCTCGAGCAGCGGGCTCGCGCCGGCTATCGACGTCCGCGCCCATGCCATCGCCTCCGCTGTGAGAGGCCGCGGGGCGTGGCGGAGGTGTTCGGGAAGGTGTAGCTGATGGGCAGCGACGAGCAGGGGTTCGGGGATGGGTTGGGTGTAGCCGGCGCGGTAGCAGTCGATGGCGGCGTCGACGAGCGCGGCCGCGGTCTGTTTGACCGGGTCGTCGCTGGCGCGGGCGTATTCGAGCTGGTCGGCGAGCTGAGGGCCGGCGGCGAGCCATTCGGCGATGCCGTAGCGGTCCCCGATCTTGTCGAGCGCCTCGGCGAGCCACAGGTCGTCGGACTCGTGGGCTCGGGCGAGCGCGCGTTCGAGTTCCGCCGGCAGGGGTCGGCGGTGCAGGGTGATCCGGGTGTTGGCACGGCGCAGCAGCCGGTCACCTGCGGTATCGCGGAAGGCATCTTGCGTGTCGGCGCGCAGTGTGGCGAGCAGCACGGTCGGCCCGACCGGAAGGTCGAGAAGGCGGTTCAGCTGTTCAGACCCGATATCTTGCTCGAGCATCTCTTGAACCTCATCGAGCCAAAGCACGGTGTGGCGTAGGTTGAACTGCGCGTCGAGCATCTCGGCCAGGCCGCGGGCGCTGCGCGGGATCAGCAGGCGCCAGGTGGGCAGCTCGGCCTGCATGGCCTCCACGGCCGCGCGGGTCTTGCCCGCTAACGAGGCTCCGGTGACGAGGACCAGCCGCACCGGAGGGCCCTCGCCGGCGGCAGCCGCGGCGAGGGCCGGGCGCAGCTCGGCGTCCTTCTCGCGCTCCACGTACGTCGGCAGCTCACCGGCCCGTACCCGCTCGCTGAGATTCTGCCCGGAGGACAGGCGGGTGATCGGTGGGTGCACACCCAGTCGGGTCCAGTGCCGGAACTCGTCCACGGCCGGGAGTCGACCGTCGACCGCGACGGCGCAGCTGGCCAATCGGAACGCGGGCTGGGCGCGACCGGCGGCCACGGCGGATTCCTCGGCGGCGGCGCGGAACAGCAGCTGCTGCAACCTGGACAGCTCGGCTGGACGGCAGGCCGTGACGACGGCCGCGAGCTCGTCGCGATCCGGAAGTCGCTTCCCCGCGGCAAGCTCGGAGAGTCGCTGTTTGCTCCGTCGAGGCCGAAGCGTCCCGCCCAGGGCATTCAGTGAGCTGAACGCGCCGCTGGTGAGTACCTCGCGCAGCGCGAGGACGAACGCGCGCCGTGCCGGGTACGGGATCGACGGGGCGGGATCGAGCCGGATCCGCCGCCTGGGTGCGGAGGGCTCGATCATTGATCGTCCGGTCGCCGTGCCGGACGGCGCAGGTAGGGGGCGGCGTCGTCCGGTGTCGCCTCGTGGACGATCACCTGGGCTGGCGAAGTGGGTGGCACCCGGCCCAAGCGATGGGCCCTCGACGCCCCTGCGGAGTGCTCCATGGCCCCCCTCGCCCTGCCCGTCAGCCTCGTCGTCGCACTCGGGCAGCTGGCCGAGCTGACACCGCTCACGTCATGCCTGGTGCTCGGCTACCTTCTGGCTCGACTGCTCGTTCCTGTCCTTCTGATCGTGCTCGCCGGTCGTAGTGCTACGCCCACCCAGCGAGTCGGCCTGGTCCGCGACTACCTCCTCCAGATGCAGCCGAGGGTGAAGACGAGGCGGGGCGGCGGGGTGCGGCGGTCGCGCCGCTCCCCCTGCCGGCGGCGCGGCTCATAGCCGGGTGGGCGTGGACGTTTGGGCGTGGACGTGAAAGCTGGCCGAGCGGGCCGCTGACGTGCGCGCTCTCGCACGGCCCGCGGCCGCGTCGGCCGGTGCAGCTGTCCGCCGCCCGGGGTCGACCGGCCTCGGTACCGGGCTCTGCCGCAGATGAGCCCGACCAATCTGGCTCTGGCCCGCGGCTGATCCCCGGGCCGGATAGCGCCGGCGGTCGCGGGTCCGCGCCATCGTCGACCGCTGGCGCGCAGGCTCGATCAGGTCATGGCCGCAGTCGGTCGCGAGCACCCGATCGGCGCCGGTCGCTCCCGGCAGGGCTCGCCCGACGGACCCGCCTGCGCGACCACCGCGGTCAGCGCGTTGAGGTCGCCCTGCGCGGCGAGTGGCTCGGCGAGGAGCAGGCTACCGGCGTCGAACCGCGTGGTGAGCGTCGAGCTCGCCATGTACGGCGACCGGCTCAACGGAGTGGCAGTCGCCGGTATCGGCCTGCGCGGTCATCGTGTCGAGATCGCGACGCCCGACGAGGCCACTGGCGAGCACCGTGAGGAGGATCCAGGCGCCGTCGGGGTCATCCGAATCGGCGCGCGAGGTCAGGGCGTCGGTGGAGTTCGCCACGCAGGACGAGCAGCTCGGCGAGCCGCTCGGCGGCGTGCTGGTCGCCGGCGTCCGCCCGCGCAGTCAACGCCGGGATGTCGCCACGCTCGGCCAGCAGCTCGTCAAGTACGCGGGCGGCGTCCCAGTCGTCTGCGTTCGCGCGCGCGGTCAACGCCGGGATGTCGCCACGCTCGGCGAGCAGTTCGGCGAGCCTGAGGGCGGCGCCCTCGTCGAAATCCGCGAGCTTGGTCAGCGCCTCGAGGTTGTCGGGCCCGGCGAGTTCCCAGAGGGCATGCTGGTCGCCGGCGGCGGCCCGCGCAGTCAGGGCGTCGAAATCGCCCCGCTCGGCGAGGAGCCGGGCCAGCCGGCGAGCGGCCTCCTCGTGGCGCGCATCCGCGAGCACAGTCAGCGCGCGAAGGTCACCCCGCTCGGCGAGCAGCCAGGGGAGCCGCCCGGCGGCGCGCCGGTCACCGGCGTCTGCCCGCTCGGTCAGCGTGTCGACGTCGCCACGCTCGGCCAGCAGCTCAGTGAGTCGTTCGGCGGCCTCCTCGTCGCCGGCGTCGGCCCGCGCGGTCAACACCTTGAAATCGCCTAGCTTGGCGAGCTCCACACCGGCGCGCGCGTCGCCCGCCTCGGCCCGCGCGGTCAACGCCGGGATGTCGCCACGCTCGGCCAGCAGCACGGCGAGCCGGCCAGCAGCCCACCGGTCGCCCGCGTCCGCGCGTGCCGTCAGCCCCGGGATGTCACCCCGCTCGGCCAGCAGCCCGGCGAGAAGCGCGGTGGCGTCCCAGTCGCCCGCATCGGCGCGCGCGGTCAGCGTGTCGAGGTCACCCCGCTCGGCGAGCAACTCGGCAAGCTCGGCGGCCGCGAGAGAGCTACCCGCGTCCGCCCATTCGGTCAGTACCTTGAAATCGCCTAGCTTGGCGAGCTCCGCACCGGCGTGCACGTCGCCCGCCTCGGCCCGCGCGGTCAACGCCGGGATGTCGCCACGCTCGGCCAGCAGCACGGCGAGCCGGCCAGGAGCCCACCGGTCGCCCGCGTCCGCGCGCGCGGTCAGCGCCGTGATGTCGCGGCGCTCGGCGAGCAGCTCGACGAGCAGGTAGGCAGCGCGAGAGTGGCCCGCAGCCGCGCGCGCGGTCAACGCCGGGATGTCGCCGCGCTTGGCGAGCAGCTCGGCGAGCAAACTGGCGGCGTTTCCCCACCACAACCCGTTGGTCTCGGCCATGGCGGTGAGGGACTCGACGTCGCCCATCTCGGCGTAGAGCCGGGCTCGCGCCTGATGATGAAGTCGCGGGATGAGTGTGTGCGCGAGGGCGCTTTGCCCGGCGCGGTAGGCCGCCCGGGTAACCAGCTCGCTGGTGCCGGGGGTGAGATGCGCGGGCAGCAGCTGCCAGATGCCGGCGTGGACCGCCGCTGCCGGATTCTCGGTGGCGGCGCCGACGAGGTAGTCGAAGGCGCGGTCGCCCCACCCCGTGTGGGGTTCCAGGAGAGCACTTGCGCCGGCAACTGGCTTCCGTGCCCATTCCAGCGCGTCCGCTGTAACCGAGTGCGTGACGTAGCGGAGGTGTTCGGGCAGGTAGAGATCGCGCGCCGCGAGCAGGAGCGGCTCCGGGATGGGTCGGGTGTAGCCGGCGTGGTAGCAGTCGATCGCGGCGTCCACCAGGGCGGCAGCAGTCTGCTTGACCGGGTCGTCGCTGGCGCGGGCACGGTCGAGCTGGTCAACCAGTTGCGGGCCTGCAGCCAGCCATTCCGCGATCCCATAGCGTGCGCCGATTCTGTCGAGCGCCTCGACCAGCCACGGATCGCTGTGTGTGCGGGCGCGGGCGAGTTCTTGTTCGAACTCTTCCCCCGCCGGCCGGCGATACAGCGTGATCCGGGGCGCCGCGCGCTGAAAAAGCCGCTCAGCTGCTGTGCCGCGAAGGACCTCCTCGCGGTCGGCCCTGAGCGTGGCAAGCAGCACCGTCGGACCGGTGTCACGGTCGAGGAGGCGCTCGAGCTGCTCGGCGCCGCGATCCTGCCGGACCAGATCTTGGACCTCATCGAGCCACACCACGGTGTGGCGCACATTGAAGTCGCGATCGAGCAGCTGGGCAAGGGACCGGGCGCTGCGAGGGATGAGCAGCCGCCAGCCAATCAGCTCGGCCCGCATCGCCTCGACGGCGGCGCGGGTCTTGCCGGCCAGCGACGCGCCAGTGACCAGCACCAGCCGCACCGACGGGCCCTCGCCCCTCGCGGCCGCGGCGAGAGCCGGCCGCAGCTCGGTGCGGTCTCGCTCCCGCTCGACGTAGGTGGGCAGCCCCCCGGCCTGCACCCGATCGGTGAGGTCGAGACCGGAGGACACCCGGGTGATCGGCCGGTGCACACCCAGCCGCACCCAGTCCCGATACTCCTCGACGACCGGCAGCCGACCATCGATGGTGACAGCGTGGTCGGACAGCCGCGACAACACGGCGGTCCGGTCGGCATCCGCGGCGGACTCCTCAGCCTCAGCCCGGAGCAGCAGCTGCAGCAACTTGGGCCATGCACCGGGGCGGCAGGCCTCGACGATGGCCTTCAGCTCGTCGACATCCGGTAGCCGGGTTCCGCGGGCTGGCTCGGACAGCCGCTGCTTCGTTCGCCGTGGTCGCAGACTATCGCCGAGCTCCGCCAGCGAGCCGAACCGGCTGTTCTCAAGCAGGTCCCGAAGCGCCAGGACGAATGCACGCCGCGCAGGTTCGGGGATCGTCGGCTCGCGCCCGAGCCGGATCCGGCGCCCGGTCACGGGCGCATTGTCCACACCCGTCCGCCAGTCGTTACGGACGGTCCCGGCCAGCGGCGCTGCCGTCCCGTGAGGCTCGCGGGCCGGATGGCGCGGTTTCGCGCGGTCAGGCCCACCCGTTGCTGGGTGGACGGCGAGCCCGGCGAGCGGATCGGCGACCGGCTGTGGCGAGCTCGTGTCATCGTGTTCCGGGCCGCCCGCGGTTCCCCGCCACCGACAATTCATCCCCGAACCGCCAGGCCCACCGCACATCGCGCACTGCAAGCCAGTCCCCGAGCCTCGCGACGATCACCTCGTGCTCCGAACGACCCCGCGCTGCGTCGGTGCTCATCGTGCGGAACTCACGCGCATCGCGTCCAGGGCTGCCAGGGGCCGGGGAGCGCACCAGACCAACCCCACACTCTTACTCACAACCGAGCGAGCGTGAGGACGTACGGGGACTCGAACACCCGTTGACCACCGGCCACGGTCGATCAGCTGGAGATGATCAACCTCCCGCATCCCGGACCAGCGGCCGCACCGCCAGCGGTCATCGCCTCGCCCTCGCGCACGCCGGGCAGCTCATCGGCCCTTGCGCTTCTCGTCCATGACCCGGCCGAGCGTCTCCACCCACTCCGCGAACTTCCGCCAGGCCGACGCCTCGTCCATCGTCGCCATCGACATGACAGGGCAAGTCACGAGCCAGCCGCCGTCCGGCGTCTTCTCGATCGTCACCTTTTCAGCCATCACGACCACCGCGCCCGTCTGCCGAGCCGCACGGCTTCGATGTCGGCCTGCACCGCGAGCACCGCGCCCATCAGGTCGCTGTACGCCGCGCGCACCCGCACGTGGTCATTGCACACCGCGTCACCGCTGATCACCGTGACCGCCTCCTGAACGGCGACCGAGGATGGCCGCAAGGCAGCCAGGCAGACCGCGCACTTCATCGCCGCCACCTACGCTTCAGCTCCTCGCCAGCCTTGTCGACGACCGCGCGCCAGGCCTTCTGCGTGTGGTAGTGCCTGGCGCGCGAGAAGCAGATCGGGCAGCCCTCGCGCTCGTGGTGCACTTCTACGTCATCCCAGCTCACGCGCTGGCTCGTGCCCTCGTCCATCCCTCACTCCTCCAGTTCTTGACACGGGCAGTCCTCGCGGCATGGCCGCGCGCCCGTCCAGGCGTGCACACGGGTGCTGTGGCCGCAGCTGCGGCCGCCTCCCCTGACCGAGGGCGCCGACGCCGTCGGCGAGCGAGCGCCGGTGGCATTGAGGCGTTATCGGCCAATCCCGGCGGCGGCGGCGTTCGCGGATGAGTCATCCGCGCCAGGCTCGACGCGCTCGAAGGCCTTACGAGCCTCGGCCAGCTCGCGCTCCGCCGCGGTCAGCTCGACCGCCTCGGGTGTTGGCGGCATGACGCTCTCCTGTCGTAGTGGGTGTTAGCGACTTGATTCCTCTTCGTCGCCTTGCTCGTCGGAGGGCTGGAGCGTCTCGGCAAGGTCGTCGACCGTGACGCTCCGAAGCCTCTCTCGGTAACCCAGCGGTAGTCCTTCTCGGGCATGCTCATCTCCTGTCGCAGTGGGTGCCGACCGGGCTCAGCCGACTCGATGCGTTCTTCGCCGCGCAGCGGTAGCCGCAGTACGGGTCCCGGTCCGGGACCCCGGCAGGTGCAACGCACATCCGGCAGCCAGCCCGAGTTGTCCTCCGGGGTGTACGCCGTAGCCGGGTGCGGCGAGCAGCAGGCCACCGCCCAGCCGACCCAGGCCGGCCGCCGACCATGAACGCCCGTACCGCTCACGGGCGACCGTGGTCGCCCACCGGGGGGCACCCATCCCCCAGCCTGGATCGCTGCCCATCTGATCGTCACCACCAAGATCCGACCGGAGCTTCCATGCCGACCGGGACATGGAAGTAGACATGGATCTTGCGGTTCGTGCGGACCGCGGCCTCCATCCGGTGGTTGCCCGCACTGGCCACCCACTGATCGTTGTCATCGAGGTAGGCAGTCGGCTCCCCGTTGTTGCCACAGAAGTCCGGGCCACGCCAGTCCGGGTTCGCCATGTATCCCTCGACAGCCTTCTCGTTGCGCACACGCCGCTTGACCATGGTGGGCACGAGCTTGCGCTTCACGACCCGTGTGCGCCGCTTGGTCTTCCCGGCCACGCTGCTACCGCCGGAAGCCGGTCGACGGGCAGCGGCCGCCGGGATAGGGCTGCATGTGCCGGTAGGTCATCGCGTCACCTCAGCGTCGGTGGGATGGAGCGGTGGATGAGTGCGGCGCCGCAGCCGAGGCCCACGACAGGAAGGCAGGACAAGAACGCGTTGACCTGCCATGTGGGGCCTGAGTGACATGCGCGAGGCCACGCCTACACGGTAGCGTTTTCACGCTAATACGTCAATCGAATCCTGAGCGACTGCGGGTTGGCCTGAACGCCAGCACTCTCCCGCGGCGACGACGACCGAGGCTCAGCCACATGACCACGGCCCCGGTGCGCACCGGGGCCGTGGCGACGCCGAAGATCACACGCGGCCGCCGCGGAAACCTCGGCCCGCCGCACCCAGCACCATCAGGTCCGCACTTCAACGATCGTGGAGATCGGGATGCGGTCATCCCATGACCCGCCGACCACGGAGGGCACCGTCACACTCTTGGCGTTGACCCTCTTCACCCGGTGCCAGCCGCCGTTCTGGTCGCGGACGAACCGGGCCCGCGCCAGGTTCTCCCGAGTCACCGAGGCCGCTGCGGCGACGTTGGCGGTCGCCCGCTCGGCGGCGGCTTCCGCTGCCCGGGCCCGCATCTGCGCGGAGGACAACCGCCGCTCCGCGGCCACGGTCGCGGCGAGGTCCCGGTCGGTCCGGGCCTGCGCCTGCCGCACCTGCCGCCCGGTCCGCCGAACAACCTGTCCAAGAGGCAGGTTCGGATCGTTCGCCGTGCGGCCATCCATCGCCACCCCGGCGACCCGCTCGGCGTTCCGCTCGGCGGCGGCGAGCCCCTCCCGGGCCCGGGCCAGTTCAGCGGCCGCGGCGCGTTCCCTCGCAGTGAGCTGCTCCCGGTCTGGCCCGATCGGCTCTGCATCGGCCGCCTGCCCGGCACGCGGGCGGGCCGGCGCAGGCCGACCGGACAGCTCGGCGGCCAACCGCTGACGGCGAGTGATCTCCGGTGAGCTACCCGGATTCCGGCCCTGCAGCCGCTGCAACGCGGCGTCGTTATCAGCCGCCAGGGTCTCACGCTGCGCGGGGGTCAGCACGCCGAGCACACGGGCGCGTTCCTTCTTGCTCCTGGCGGCCAACAGATCGGCCTCCGGCACGCCAGCAGGCCGCTGCAATTCGTCGTGCAGCACGTTGAGCGCGGCCGCGCGGATGCCGCTCTCCCCGTACACGCCGTTCTCGCAGGCGTAGAGCTCGCGCAGCTGCCGCTCGACCTGCCCGCGCAGGGTGGCGCGCTCCTCATCACCGAGGAACTCGACTCGGCCCCGCAGCTCGCGCCGCTCCGACGCCGTACTGACACCACCGAGCCCGCACAGCAGCCGCTCCAACTGGTCAGCGCGGGACATCGCAGAGTGCACAGGGACTCACTCCCCGAGGATGTGTCGGACAGCGCGCGCCACCGTGCCATCCGGGTGGCCATCCCACCGAACCAGCAACTCCTGGGCCCGCCCCTCCATTTCGGCCACCCGCGCACGCAACCGCCCATTCGCGTGCCGCTCCCGCTCCACCAGCTCCGCAATCGCCATCGCATCGCCACCATGCGCATCGAAGATCTCACCAGCAACACTGGCCATAACCGGCCGCCTCCCCCGCTAACCCCGTCCACCTCTTGTCTGCAACCCTATCGTGCTCTCATCGCAGCGTCAAGACGTGAAAACGCCTACCTCGGTGCCCGAACGCCGGCGACGGGCCAGCCCAGCACAGCCGACCATCCGAACTACCCCAGAACCCCCGCGCGACGGCCTACCTACGCCCCCACTGACCTGAGGAACCGCTTCGGCTCCGGCAGCCTCAGTCTGCTGATCCACCTCGCCTGCCAGGCTGATCAGCCGGGATGCGCCAGTACCGTCGCCGGCCCCTGCTCTGATCGTGCACCGCCGCAGTGACGAGGTCCGCAAACCCGCTCAGCCGGGGGATTCGCTGCAAACGCTGCGAGCGCGGTACGTTGGCGGTATGATCTGGCCCGCGACTTAGGCGAGGCCTTGACTCTGCCCGATGAGGCACCGGAGGAAGCGCAGCATGACGATCACGGTGGCCCGCCCTGTCGACCTGCGGGATCCGGTGTGGGCGCGCAGCGTGCTCGCTGAGGCCGCTCGCGCGCTCGAAACGACGGTCGATCCGAGCACCGCGGTGGCCAAGCGGCGATCGCTCGGCGCACTGAGCGCCCGGGGAACGTGGGTGCGTGTTGAAGCCCGACCACTATCCCGCGTGCGTGCCGGCCATCACGGCGACAGGGTCGAGACCAGTCGGGCTCTGGACGGGGTCGCGCGCCCGCGGTGGCGGCGCGGCGCCTCGTGGCGCGATGCCGAGGTGGCGATGCTGTGGCGGGTTGATGAGACCGATGCAGTGGCCGCCACGCCGATCAAGCCCGGCGGCACGCTCACCAGCGAACCAGTCCTTGCGCAGTCGTGGTGGCGCACGCTCAACGCCTCACTCGATGCTCTCGCTGCGCACCGACCACGCGATCCTCGCTGGCTCGGCGAACTGCCGGCCGCGACGCTCGAGGGTGCCGCTCTCACCCAGGAGCGGATCTCCCGAACCCTTCACGATGTCTTCCCGCAGCTGCGCGACACCTCGATCAACGAGTGGTGTGCGGTACATGCCGACTTGAACTGGGCCAACCTCACCGCGCCAGAGTGCTGGATCCTCGACTGGGAGGACTGGGGCAGCGGACCGCGAGGGTTTGATGCCGCGACGTTGTGGGTCGCGTCGCTGGCCACGCCCCGCCTCGCCGCCCGGGTCCGCCGTGAGCGCGCGGCCGATCTCGCTAGTCGAGAAGGCACGCTGAGTGCACTGTTCCTCTGCGCGCAACTGATCGCCGCCGGCGACGACTACGCCGGCCCGCTCGCCCGCCCGGTCGCAGCACAAGCACAGCGCCTCCTCGCCGCACTTCAACCAGACGCCGCGGGCGGGGTCAAGGTCCTGAGCAGGGCTCGGTAGCGCCCGATCTCCTCGGCGTCCAGGTCGAGACCGGCTGCGGTGACGAGCTCGTCAAGGTGCGCAGCGCTGCTCGCGCCCACGGCGACCCGGCCCACCGACGGCAACTCGAACGCTGCCCGGAACGCAGCGGCCAGTCGCGACACCACGCCCGACCCTGCACCCGACGGCCGAGGCGGGCGCGGCTCGCCGCCGGTGTCACCGTGTGGTGACCGAACGAATCGGCGAGGATCGATCGCATCCCACACCGCGTGCTGCGCATCGCCGCCGAAAGGGCTCATACCCCACCGGGCCTGGGCAGGGAGGTCGTAACGCTGCGCCAGGGCCTCTGCCGCATCCAGGACCTGCGGCTTGGCCATCAGCCCTGCCCGCGTCATCACGACGTCGAGCCGCGGCTCCCCTTCGGCGCCGGACAGACACCGCCACACCGGGAAGGGGTCCCAACAGGCCATCCCCCACCGCTCGCACCAGCCGTCCGCGCGGGCCTGCTCCAGCACCGCACAGGCGGCCCAGAGCATCTCTCGCGCTTCCGCCGGGCTTTCCTCCCGGCCTCCCTGCGGCGAGCGTTGCTGGGGCAGCGAGCGCTCTGGACTGTGCAAGAAGACGATGTCGGGCCGACGGCCGAGGTCGGTGGCGCTGGTCTCGATGGCGCGCTGCAGGCGGGCGGGGTCGAGCGAGTGCTCGACCCCGCCGCTGGGGCTCGGGAAGAACCCGACCTTCGTCGACACCGAGAACTCATCGATCAGCTCCAACCGCCGCAACCGGCGATGCGAGCCGAACCCGTCGTAGTTGAACGCGGTATCGATCGCCCGCACACCGCAGGTCAGCGCGGCGTCGAGCAAGGTGTCGTCGGGACGAGTCCGGTGTAGCCCGAGGACAACTCGGGCAGCGCCTCTGCGCACAAGCCCTCCGTGATCAGCGTGGCGGCAACGGCGCCGAGCGGCAGGCTGGTGGCCTTCTCGACCTCGGCGATCTGGACCGGATGCCCCGACAGCAGCATCCGCAGCGCGGGCTCGGCCGCTGCGGCGAACCGGATGGCGCGACCGGCTGCCTCGACGAGGACTGCTGCGGGCCTCGACGCGTCACCACAGGGAACCGCGGTGATCTGGGGCGGGAACTCGGTAATGCACACCACCGACGCGGGCGGACCGAACACGCCGCTCGTGATCACCCGCCGTCGCGGCGGCTGCTGGCGGACCCGGGAGGCCAGGAACTGGTGGGGGCTCGCAGTTTCAGCCAGTGCCGACAGTTGCCGCGCGAGCGCCGGACCTGAGTCGCTGACCGGATCGAGGTCGGTCCGAAACATCAGGTCTTCACGAGCCCGGTCCGCCAGCCACGTCACCCAGTCCACGCCGGTCCGCTGGGTGAGCCCGAACGTGGCGTGCAGGGAGAAGTCCTGCTCCTCGGCGGTGGCGCCCCGGTCGGTTCGAGTGGCTCGGTGCCAGTAGCCGCGCGGGATGTGCAGGACATCCCCGGCGACCATGGACCCGGCCCAGATGATCTCGTCGCTGGGGGTGTCGTTGCGCACCGCATCGCGATACATCGGGGCGGGTCGAGACGCGCCACGCACCTCCCAGCTCTTGCGACCCGCCAGCTGCACCACCAGGACGTCGTGGTCATCCCAGTGCAGCTCGAACCCGGCAGCGTCGCGCGTCGTCAGATAGCAGTTGACCTGCACCAACTCCCCCGCCCACCACTGCAGCGCGCGGCAGGCCGCCTCCATCGTCGGATCGAGACGATCGACGCCGTCGAGGACGAACGTGGCGCCCTCGTCGAGCAGCCGCCCGACCGCTCCCATGTCGACCTGGGGCAATCCGGGCGCACGTCGACCCGCCCCCTGGTCGATGTAGTGGCGAGGGTGCAGTTCGTTCCCGTCCTGCACACACCGGAACTGCGGCGGCGTGAGGCTACGGCGCATGACGAGATCGAGCAGTCGCTGCGGGGTCAGCAGGCGGCCCGGCAGGGCGTCGTCCGACATACGTCCACGGGCGACTGCGCGCCCGAGCTCGTGCGGGCCCGCCCAGCTCAGCGCCTGCTCAATCTGCGAGATCAGCTGGTGTTGCATGTCGATGTCCTTCCTGCGAAGCGATCGGGGAGGTCAGGAGGTGGTCCGCGCCAGGGAAGGGATGAAGGAGTGCTCCTCCCTCCCCCGGCGCGGACGTCAGCTACGGCCTAGGCAGCGATCAGCCGTCCTTGTTCTCACCGGTGTCGCCGTTCGGACCGTCGGAGTGCTGACTGGTGTCGCGCGTCTGCGCGCCGATCAGCCGCTCCACCTCGATGACCAGCGTGTTCTCGTCCAAATCGGGACCTCCTTGTTCTCTGCGGCCTATCGACTGCGCCGAGGTCCGGCCCCGTCGACCGCCCCTTAAGACTACCGCAAACGCTGCAAACACTGCAAGCCCTGCATCGGCTGTAATCCCGGCTAAACCGGCGAAGTCTGCGACCGCGGCACCTGCGCTACCCTCGACTTCCGCGACGAGGAGACAAGACGATGCCCACCACTAGCGAGGAAGGCCGACGGCTCGTGAGTACCGGCGAGGCCGCCCGCGCGCTCCAGGTCGACCCCACCACCCTGCAGCGATGGGCCAACGCGAAACGAGTCACGCCGGCCTCGAAGACGCTCGGCGGACACCTGCGCTGGGATCTCGACGACCTGCGTCGCCAGATCGCCGACATCGTCGGGTAGCGGCCCGATCTCTCCCCAGAGCTAGCGCCGACGCAGACCCGTCCGCACCCGACGCTTGGCGTCGAGCGGCAGCGGTGTAGGCGATCGCCTTCGGGTCGAGCTTGTCACCGCGCGTAGTGGTCCGCTGCGGGTCCAGCTTCTCGCGGCGCGGCATGTTCAGGCCCGCTGCTATGGGTCAATTCTTCACCGGAGGCGGTGGGGTGGTCAGCGCGGGAAGGGCTGCACTAGCCCTGCGGCGCGCTCCTCGGCAGTGTGTCCAGGACACCGTCCATCGCGCGGCCGGCGGTCGAGGACCTCGACGATCTTGCGCAGCTTTCCAAGGGACAGCCACGGGTCAGCGGGGCACCCGGTACCACTCGTGGTGCGTAACCTCGTGCCCACTCTCGTCGAGGTGCTTCGGCACCCCTGACGGGTGCTCGACGGTCGAATGCACCAGCCCGAGCCATTCGCTGCCGACCGACGGGCGCTTGCAGGTGTCGCACCACGGGAAGCCGTGCTGACGGCTGCGAGCGGCGTGCTCGTCGTCGCCGATCGGATAGCCCTTGGCGCGCTCGATCAGATCTGCGAGAGCAGCGTCCTCAGCTGCCAGCACCCCCTCTGCGCGGAGAACCCGAGCGCGGACCAGGTGCTCACCATCGGCGGTATCAACGCGCGCCCACTCCTGCCACTCGTCGGGCCCGAGGTACTTGCCGGACTCCACGACCCGGCCGCTGCGCCACTCGACCTGCTGACCGGCAGTGAAAACGCTCATCACGGTCTCTCCTGATCTGAGGATCTGCTGGCGGCGACGCTGAGCCATCGACAGCCGAGCAGAGGAACCATGTTGGGAAATGCTCGGTGGGGCTCAGCGCCCGGCCTGGGCGTTGAGCCGCAGCACCTCACCCAGCCAGTACAGATCGTCGACATGCAAGTGTCCGCCCATTGCGAGATCGCCGCGCTCGTACGCGCGGAACCCGACCGTCCAGCCAGCAGCGACCACGATCTCGCGCACGTCAGTCAGATGCTCCGCCACTGCGAGCCGGGCGCCCGGCGTGCGCAGCTCGACGTAGCTGTAGGCGCGCTTCCCGTTCAGCGTGAGACCGCGCACGGTGAAGTCGCTGCCCTGCCGCAGACCGAGCACCCGCAACGCGCGAGCGTAGGCGGTGCCGGGCGTCTTAGTGGTCCGACTGGGCGCGCTCTTCGTCATGACCTTGTCCTCCCGGTAGTGGGCTCCGGCCCTCGCCAGACCCCAGCGCAACACGACCGACCATATCAACGTTTTAACGTGAAAACTAGTCGTAAAGAGCAACAACCGATGATCACTGGCCACGGGGCACACCCAGCACCGCCGACCCCCACCCCACGCCCCAGCCAGCCAGCCAGCCAACCGAAAGCCTGTGACCGATTCTCCGAGCCGGGCCACAGAGGCGAACCGGCCACACAAGCGGCACGAGCGCGCGGCACTCGACCGCCGGCCCTCCCACCCCATTCGCGCCCGCGCTGCGACGTCGAGCCGGCCGTCGGTACGTCTCGACCCGCCGTCGGCTTCCCGATCGACCCAGTCGGCCTTCAGCAGGCTAGTAGGTTCACGTTAAAACGACAAGATGTCGGAGGGCTCCTTTCGCGACCCCAACACCGCCCTCTGGGATGCACGAGAACGTGACCGCCGGGCCCGGTCAACGGGCCGAACGCCATACGCCCACGATTAGGTTCTGAACCGTAAAGCACCAGGCAGTCAGCGTGAGTTAGCGTGAACACATGTTGACAGAATTACATTAATACGGTACTGTTGCAGACAGGCGGCAGGCCGGCGTGCGCGACCACCAAGAAGACCCACCGAGAAGGGCAGCAACCATGAGCGACATGATTACGCCGCCCGCTGGCGCAGAGACCTACACAGACGTGATGGGAAAGACCCAGTGGCGGGTCACCGGCACCGATGGCCGAGTGCTCGTGACGCGCGCGCACCTCGGCGATGCGTTCGAGGTCTGGCGCCCCGACTCACTGAACACGATCTACCGTGACGACAACCTGCAGCGCGCACTCGACGTCGCACACCGCAAGGTCAACCCCGAGCACTGAACCGAAACCCGCCCGGCCGCTCACGACAGCCCCGGCCCAAGGAGGCCCGATCGGCGAGGTCACCACCCGTCGCAACACGCCGCGGCTCCCAAGTAGGAACTCGAGCGCATCACCCTCTCCCAACTGACCCGTACGGACACCCGCACCGGACGACGCACCTACCTGCAACGCCGCCCACGCGGTCGCCCACCACACATGCAACGCCCGGACAGCGGCCGAACCCTGCATCGCCGAGGCAAACGCCCGCCACGAGGACCGCCCGGCCCAGACGAACGCCCCCGGCCGGAGCCACGGGCGTTCTCGTCGGGGGTTCAGCGGAGGCCGTAGGCCACGTGCCGCAGCCGCGTCCAGAGGCCAACCAACGGAACGCTCGGCCATCTCCACAAACCTTGCGCAGCGACCGGGCGGCCCCGCCCTCCGCGTCAGTTTGCGTGCAGCGCCTCGTTCAGCGCGATGCCCTCGCCGGTGCGGGGGAGGGCCTCCACCGCGCCCGTCACCGAGTTGCGGCGCAGCAGGACGCCGTTCTGGCCGGACAGGGTGCGGGCTGCGGCCGTGCTCCCGTCCGGGAGCGTGACCTTCGTGCCGGCCGTGACGTACAGGCCCGCCTCCACCACGCAGTCGTCGCCGAGGGAGATCCCGATCCCGGCGTTGGCGCCGATCAGGCACCGCTCGCCCACCGAGATCACCTCCTTGCCGCCGCCCGAGAGCGTCCCCATGATCGACGCGCCGCCGCCGACGTCGGAGCCGTCGCCGACGACGACGCCTGCGGAGATGCGCCCCTCGACCATCGACGCGCCGAGCGTGCCGGCGTTGTAGTTCACGAAGCCCTCGTGCATCACCGTGGTGCCGGCGGCGAGGTGGGCGCCGAGCCGGACGCGGTCGGCGTCGGCGATGCGGACGCCCTCCGGCACCACGTAGTCGACCATCCGCGGGAACTTGTCCACGCCGTACACGGCCACCGGGCCGCGGACGCGCAGGCGGGCGCGGGTGAGCTCGAAGCCCGGCACGGGGCAGGGGCCATGACTGGTCCAGACGACGTTGGCGAGCACGCCGAAGATGCCGTTCATGTTCGCCTCGTGCGGGGCGATCAGCCGGTGGCTCAGCAGGTGCAGCCGCAGGTAGGCGTCGTGGGCGTCGGCGGGCGGGTCGGCGAGCGACGCGATCGCGGTGCGCACGACGACGGCCCGCACGCCGCGGCCGGAGTCCGTGCCGGCAAGTGCTTCCAGGTCGGCCGAGACATCCGGCGCGTCGGTCCCGAGCGCGGGGGCGGGGTACCAGGTGTCCAGGACGGTGCCATCGGTCGCGACGGTGGCCAGCCCGGTGCCGGACGCACCGACGATACGAGGTGTAGTGCTCACACCCCAACGCTAACTCCCTACCGAGGCACCGCCCTCAGGCGATGAGTATGGGCACGCCCCTCGATGCGGCAGCGCCGCGGCCGCTCCACAGGCGCACCTTGCCCGTTGCGGGACGACGGGGATCCTGTCAGCGAGCGCGCTCGCCTTGGTGGCATGCGGCGTTCAGCCAGCCCCATGTCTCGATCGCGGCGCCGCCGCGCTCCCCGTTGGTGAGCTGATTCCAAATGCGGCTGACGCCGTGACGGTTGATCGCATAGCGATGGCGCATCTCGGCAAGCTGTGCGGCGTCGATCGCCGCGGTCGGATCGTCAGGGTGCGAGTCGGGGTCGGTAGCGAGGAGGTGATCAAGCAGATGATCAGCGGCGCGTACGGTCAGGTCGTCAATGGCGCCGGGCATGAGCTGTCGCGGCTCGGCGATGCGATAGGCCTCAGGCATGGTCCGCGCTCCCCCCCGATGGCGTGAAGCCTGAGCCTAACGACCCCGGCGCGCTCGCCGTGCGCGCCTCAGCTCGGGGGGCCGCATCCGCCGGGTCGGGAACAAGGAACCCCAGCGACGCCCCATCGGTCAGTCCACGATGAGGGCAGGACTTGACGCGCGGCACCCCACGAGTCAGCCGACCTTCGTCACGTCGTAGGCGCAGAGCCAGTCGGCCTGCCCCTCCGGGTCGATGATCCGGAACGCGTGGTGCGGCTCGCCGCGGTTCGCGTCGGTCTCGCAGGACTTCACGTCCAGCACGGTCATCTTGAATCCGGGCAGGGAATCGAACACGATGCTGTCCCCGATGGCCACCGTCGCCGGCTTGGTGCTCCTGTCCATCTCGATCTCCTCAGTCCGGGGTTCTGCCGTAAGGGCTGGGCTGCTATCGGTCGGCCTCCTCGTCCCGGCAGGCTGGCACGCCAGGTCGAGCGCCTTCGTTCCGGGTGGTGCACATCAGCGCCCGGCAGCGAGGGCGGCCGCGCTCGACCACCGGCCGCCACATCGACGCCGGCCCTGTTATCGGTCAGAGGCCGCGGCGACCACGACAGTCGGCCTGCGTGTGCCCGCCCGGCCACACGCGACCGCCGTCGCCGATCACAGACAGTCGGGTGGCTCCGTCGTCGCGGCGGCGCGTGATGGCCACACGGGCGCCGCAGCCGGTCTCGCACTGCTCCGGCTCGGTGACGATGTCGACCGGGCGAACCTTGGCCATGTCAGCTCTCCTCCTGCTGCTCGCGCTGGATCTCGTTGATCACCCCAGCTTCGTGACGATGCCCTTGCCGGGGACGGTGCTGCTGTAGTGGTTGATGCCTGCCTCGCGCATAGCCGTGAGGAACTCAGACGTGTCGCCGTAACCGCACTCCCTCACCAGTTCACGGAGCATGACCGACCCGTCCGCGTTCTTGGGCAGCGTGACGAACGCACCCCAGACCAGGTCCTTGTTGAGCTTGCTCATGTCGCAGTCCTCCTCTACTAGCGGTCCCACGCCCGGCTTCGGTCGTGATGACCACGGTGTCACCGTCGTGTTCGACCAGACCGACCTGCGCCTCACGGTCAGCCTGGGTCGGCGATCTCGGGGTCCAGCTCGGCGTGGGTCGGCGCGGCTGGCGCCGTGTGTCGCAGCTCGGCGATGAGCTCCCCCGTGGAGCGGTCAGGGTCGATGGCAGCCCCAGACGGGAGCGTGTCGAGCACCGCTGCTCGTAGCGCGGCCAGCTCCTCCCCTGTCGCGCGCGCGGCCGACTCCGCGGCGGCGATCAGCTCGTGACCGGCATCCGGGGCGCCGGCCTGGGCCCGGAGCGCGGCTGCGATGTCAAACAGCCAGCCCTCATCTAAGCCGTCGCCGCGGCGGTGCTCCTCAACGATCGTCTCGATCGCCCATGCCGGAGAGGCGGGGCTGGTCGGGTCGATGGCGCGGTCGCGGGCTGCGGTCGAGTCTGCACACATCGGTAGTCCTCCCCGATCTCGCAGTCGCGGTGCGGGCTCCTTGTCGCCCACGTCGCTGATGGCGACCCTTTACAACCATACCGTTTTGACGCTAAAACTGTAAAGGGCTTGAGTTCGGAGCTACGACTGAGGCCCGGATGCCTCACTCCCGGCAGACGCGGATGAACGCCGGGCCGGCGACCGCGGCGCGGCCTATCCAAGGAAAGGCGGGCCCGCTGCGCTCGCCGTCGAGTGCCTCGAACACGGACCTGAAGCCCCGGCAGCACGATCGTCGGCAACGTCGGGCTGACGTGGCAAACGGCCCCGTTCGCGAGGCGGAGCCGTCTGCGCCCGAGCGCGCGTCAGCCCTTCAACCTCGGCGGCCGCCGCCCACACCCGCCGGCGAGCGGACGTCAGCCACCGCATCCCCGACGACATCTTTCCACCGGGTGACCAGCGGCGCGCTCAGGCGGGACCGCTCCCACGCGATCAGATCCTCCACCAGTGCGTCGGCCTCCACCTCGAGGGCGCACAGCTCGCCGTCCAGCTGCCGCGCGTGGCGGCCGCGACTCCCCCACCTCCCACCGATCCAAGGTCCGGTTGGCGACCCGCAGTCGGGTGGCCAGTGCGTGCCTGGTTCCCGTCGCATCGCTGGGCGACTGGCAGACACGCCGGGGCGGTTTGCAGATCAACCGTGCCGAGCTGAACAGCCTCGACGCGACGTTCGAGCAGCGGCCGACGCTCGACTTCGCGAATCGGGCGTGCTCCGGATCTGGCAAGCTGTCAGGGGCCTCCGACGACATGCAGAAGCACGTCAGTCCCGTAGAGGACACGGATCGTGAGTTCGTACGGCAGCCCCGACCGGTCGAGCGTGTCGACGTACGCGGCGCCGAGGCGCTCTACGTCGATCTCGTCGATCTGGCCCTCGATGCTGAGCTTCGCCCCGCCCCATCCAGCATCGATCCTGACGGGGCGGGCTGGTGCACCGAGCTCGGCCACGCGGGCCACGGCCTCCATCGCGTCCACCACCGGATCCGTCGGCGAGCCCACGATGGTGTATCTCGGCCAGGAGGCTTGCTCGACGTGATCCGGCGGATTCGCCACAGCCACGGTGAGGGTCGCGTGCTGCGCCGGCGGAAACTCGATGCCGGCGAGCAACCGGAATGCCGCGGCGACGGATGCGGAGTCCGCCCACGGGGCGGTCTGGACATAGACCTCGCGATCGTGCAGCTTGCCCGGCGCACGGTACGCCCTGATCGTGACGAAGGCGCCCGGATAGGCGGACACCAGCGCGCTCCACGCCCGCGCCTCGGCGTCCAAGACCTGCGCCGCGAGGTCGACGTCGCGGACTGTGAACACCTTCCTGTGGACGCCGACCCTTCCCGGCTCGGCAACCACGTCGAGGACGACGGTGGCACGAGCGAAGACCTCGCTGTTCAGCTCGGCGGCGGCCGTGCGGACAATCGCCGCGACCTCGTCCGGCGAGGCGTCTGCCGTCAGCCGCACCTCCGGCAGGAGATGGGTGCCCTGGGTGAAGCCACTGGTGTAGTTCATATCGACCGTTGCAACCCCGGGCTGCGCCCGGATCGTCTGTTCGATCCTGGCGACGTCGCGCCGCGCGTCACCGCAACCAGCGACCGGCAGAGTGACCGCAGCCGCCAGCAGGGCGAGTAGGGCACGACGTGACCTCACGGAGCCCGGCGCGAGCGACGACGCCGCGCGTTCGGCGGTGCTCGAGGCGATCGGGGACACAGGAGTCACCTCTACGACGAGAGGCACGTCCTCTCGCTCTCCGTCCGGTCCGACCCGAACACCGTGAAGCAGTTCTCCCTGCCCGGTTCCGTGGCCACGACCATGGTCGTGTCGTCGATGTCCGACTCGTATCGACTCGAGCCCACGCTCGGGTCGATCAGTACGTCGTATGGCCCGGATCCGCCGGACCAGGTCAACCTCGTGGCCAGACTGCCCTGGCGGGCAACCTCCAGGTTGATCCCGTTCGCCGCGGCGATCTCCTGCTCTGCCACGCGGGTCACCCCCTGGACGTGTATCGGGGCGGGAGCCGGCGCCAGCGCTGATGCACCGGCCACCAGAGGGCCTGCTACAGCACCTGCGGCAAGAACAACGACGACGAATCTCCTGACAGCCATCCGGAACCTCCATAATGGGCGACAAGATCGCTGTCATCCTTTATCGAGGACGGCATGCTGTCAACACCGAACATGGCTGGCCAACGCGGCGGCCTCATCGGCGAGTTGCTCGGTGCCGACGGCTCCGCTCCTCGAACGCGGCCAGCCGGCCCTCGCCGCGATGCTGGCTCGTTCACCGGCCGCGGCGGTCTCGGCTACTTCGCGGGCTCGCACCGGCGGCGGCCCGTTCCGCCTGGGCTGCCTCGTCCCTGCTCCCGGGCCTGCCCGGCGTCGGCGCGGGGCGGCGTCCTGGTCGGCGAGATCGCGGCCGCCCCGCCGCGGGAAGCGCTCAGCGCCGGTCGCTCGCGGCCGCGGTCGTGATCGTGGCGGGTGCGGTCATGGCCAGGGGCTGCCGTCCCGTGGTCGGGGCGCCGGTGACGGCTCGATCGGCGATGCGAGCTGCCGAGGCATCGGCGAGCCGCTCGGCAACCAGGTGGCAGGCCTTGCGCGTACCCGGGCCGGCCGCGCAGACGAGCAGCGCCGCCCTGGTCGACCCACCTCGCGTGAGACACCGAGGCCCAATCACGTCCCGGGCGGGCCGCCACGGCCCTGTATCGGTGATCAGCGCCTGCTCGGAAACGCCGAACAGGCGTCGATGTCGGCGTCCTTGTACACCGGCTGGACCACACCACCCTCGAGCACGGCGGCGCCCGCCTCCCGATAGAACCGCTCTGTGATCTCCGGGGTGTCGGTCCAGCGCTCCACCTGCTGACCGGTAGGCAGGGTGATGATCAAGTGAGTCACCGGGCTCCCCTCCCTGTTCTGCGGAGACGGGGCGCCGCCACACCTCAGGCGCCCTGCGGCCGTCATGGCTCCTCGACTCGCGCCGACAGCCGGGCCCGCGCTCATCGCGCACCGCCCGTCGTGACACTCCCGGCCACTGCACTGTCACTTGCCCCTCTGCCAGCCCATCGGGAAATCCGACAGGGAGGTCTCGTGGCCAGCCTTACACTTCCAGATTCTGCCCCGCCACTCCGCGCGGTCTCCGCACGTCGCGCACTCGACCGAGCGGCGGTACTCGCTCCAGTCGATTTCCTCGGTACCCGGATACAGTGGCATCAGCAACCATCCTCGGAGCTCCCGCTTTTTATGTCGCAGCCGCACCAGGAGTCGATCCCGCCCGCGGCCTCCCAGACGACCCCTCCGTCCGGCTACCGGCCGACCGAGCCGTACGTGGCTGCACCCAACTACGAGGTGTTCGTGTTCGTCGGCCGTCGACCGACTGCCGTTCTTGGTCCTCTACTCGCGACCCTCGCTCACGTGGGCCGCATAGCCGCGCTCACGGAGTCTGCTGGCAAGCTCGACGACGGAACCTCCCGTACAGCCGTCCGAGATCATCAGCCTCGTAGAGTGCCAATCCGTGAATGCAGCCACCCAGCATCCGAGCACCTCGAAGCCGACACGCCTAGCCTCAGCAATAGCCGCATCCGTCTCAACGATCCACAACTCAAATCCTTCACGGAATTCGAATGGTATGGGTCAGGCCCGGCCGGCGGCGCGGAGCGCCGCAGCGGGGGCTTCCAGCGCTCCCCAGACCCGAACCGACACATCCGCCGGGCCAGGCTCACTGGCCGGGGATGCCGATCACGCCAGCTTTTCCAATCGCCGGTGCGCCGCCCGCACCCAGTTCCCCACGGCCGAAAGATCTGGATACACGTCGTGGCTCTTGGGCAGGGTGTCCAGGACGCCGTCCATCGTGCGGCTGGCGGTCGACAAGACCTCAACGATCTTGCGCAGCTTCGTGGCGTCGATCATAATCTGTTCTGCCACTTGACGTTTCCCTTCCTTTGGGCGTTCCTCACGAGCTTCTCGCCGGCCAGGATCGCGCGACTGGTCCGCGCTCACTCGGTCAACAACACGGGGCGATCGGGGACGTCGGCTCGATGTGCCTTGTTGGGGCTCTGACTACCTGTCCTTGGTTCGCGTGATCAGCCCTAGTTACTGCCATTCCATCAGGCAGACAGGATTCCAGCGGCCGTCGCTGCCGCGAACCAGGTATCCCACTCCTCGACCATCTTCTCGGCGAATGCAAGGTCGGGCAGGCCAGCCGGGTCGGGCATGTCCTGCGCGTCGACGTTGTCGACCTTCCGCGTTGACCGACCGATCAACGAGCGCCCCGACTTCTGCTCCAGCTCGTCCAACTCCTGCAGGTAGTCCACCGGCCGCACGGACAGGAACTTGATGAACACTGGGTAGTTGGCCAGCTCGATGACCAGCTTGGTGGTGGGTGTGCTGTCTGCCGGCGAGCCGTCCCCGACGACGATTGCGAACAGCGGTAGCTGCGTGCGCTTCGCCTCGTCAAGCAGGTGTTGGAACGGCGGCGCCATCCGCGTGCCGCCCATCGCGGAACGATGCCACAGCTCCCGATCGACGACGCCCTGATAGTTGTCGACCGTGACATTGACGGTGTCCCACAGTCGGGAGTCGAACGGCGTCACCGGCACCGTCCCGTCTGCGTCGATCTGGAGGGCGAACCCGAGCGCACGCTCGACGATGGTCTGAACCGCGCCCGAGCGGTAGTCGGTGCGCATCGACCCGGAGTGGTCCAGGTACAGGCATGCCTGCGCACGGACGCCGGCGAGGTTGCGCTTGGACAGGCTGATCCCGGCCTTGTCGGCGCGCTTGGCCAGGTCGGGGTGCTGCTCGCGGACCTTGGCCAGGTCCACGGCAGGTGCACCACTGGGGTCCTTCACGAAGGACACGGTCTTGGCGGGGCTGGTCATGTGGCGGGATCCTCCCGGCAGAAGGGCGTCTGATGCGGGCAAGTGCATTGGTCTGGGTCGCCTGGTCGGCCCAGAGTGCGATCAACGGGTGTGGGCGACATCGTCTGGTCGACGAGCACGGCGGAGGGATCACTGCGGGTCGATGTGCCAGGTGAGCGCCGCGTGGGTCCGGTGGCTCGCGCCGTCATCTTTGCCCCGGCGAGGCGCGCGTCGAGCGCGACGGGCATCTCATCCGCCGGACAGGCCGACAGGCCCTGACACCGTTCGGCCGCCGCGCCGCCGCCTTTCGTTGTCGCCATCACAGTCCTCAGCGCGGGCCGGCTCTCGCAGCGGGGCCTCGGTCATGCCCCGGTTTCAGCCGCAGCCTCCGCACGACCCCGCAGGTCGCGCACGCCTTGCCCACAACCTCGCTGCAGCCGTCCGCGCAGCAGCCCACGTTCCCGCCGCGCCCCTGGTCGAGATGCACGCAGTCGCCCCAGTGGATCCCACGAGGCAGCGTGTGGGTGTGCTTCTCAGGTTGACTCATCCGGCCATTCCTCGCGATTCTCGCGAGCGCTAACTCTTCCCCGCACGCTGCTCCCCCCTCGCGCGAGGCATGTCAGATCGTCTCGCCTCGCGGTTCTCCGCCGACCCGGCTTGTGCGAGTGCCGCGCGGCAGCCTCTCCACCGCCTCAGCTGCGTACCTTCAGCAGGGCGCTGCCCGGGTAGTACTGGGTCTCCCGGCCGCCGCCGTTGAGCAGCTCGAAGACGATCCGGTAGTCACCGGACTTAACGCCGAGGTCCTCCCCCGGCTTGGCGGGTGCCACGGACACGATGCGGGCCGGCGTCTTCGGGAAGTCCCGCTTCTCGTGGCCGATCACCACCACGTCCGGCTTCGCGTCCTTCACCTTGAGCTGCTTCACATCTCCTCCTGTCGCAGGGTCGCATAGCGTCGGGACAACTATAATGTTTTAACGCTAACACGTCAACAGACGCGCTCAGATCGGTCCCGGTCACGCGAGCGCCGATCTCGATCGCAGGCGTGCGGCGCCACGAGCAGGAGCGAGCCTCGGGTGGGGCCGACGACCCGCATCGGGGGGCGAGCGGTGAGCCGAGCAGTTGGCGGTCTTGGCTGAGTGAGTCGCCGAAGGCTCCGCCGTTGCGAGCGGACCCGTCCTACGCGCCAGTGCTTCCGCGTGGGCACGGTCGGTGGCTTCGAACGAGTCCGCCCAGCGCTGCTGCTGGGTCGCGTCCATGTCTGCGTTGTGGTCGTCGACGGAGGTGACGTCACCCTCCACGATCGCCGCCACGGTCAGGGTCGAGGGCTGCGCCGTGTTGTCGACCGGCGCCCGAACACCGTGTAGATCATCGTCAGGCCTCCCGATCGCCGCGTCGGCGAGCGCTTGCTGGCGGGGTCATGTCGAGCAGGTCAGGTGGGAAGGACGTCGTAGGCGACGCCGATCTCGGCAGCCACCTCGGCGGTGCCGGACCCGGCGCTGATCCCGGTCGCGCCGCCGGCCTTCGTGTATGCGGCGGGTGCCTCACCGACCTTCGCGCCGGTGCCCGCGCCGATCCCGGCCCCACCGCCCGTCCTGGACCGCACAAAGCGCGCGCGACCAGAACCTGCCGGTCATCGGATCCGCTCCAGCCCGGGGCCGCTGAGAAGTCGCAGGGCGGCGGCCTCGATTCCATCGATCGCGCCTGCCACTGTCTGCCTGGCCCTCGTCCGTGTCGCCGCCGTGCCACGGGTCAGCGCCCATGGCGACGGTCGGCAGCATGTCGCCGCAGCAGCGCTGGGCGGCGGCGGGTGCGACGAGCTGATCGCCGCCCGGGTCTTCGTCGATCGGTGACACGCTCATGATCACGCCAGCCACGTTGGACCGCCCGGGGCCAGCCGGCCGGTCTCGCGGCAGGCGTGGATGAGGGCCGGGTCGGTGACGCGGCGCAGACCGAGGTGCCCGGTTCCAGGGATGGGCTCGGCGAACTGGAGGGCATTGGCCAGCCTGAGATGCCAGACGTGCGGTTCCCCCCAGGGCGCGCAGCATCGGCCGTCGCCGCGGTGGACGTCGACCAAGTCCGCTGCGCCGATGAAGTAACCCGGGTGGCACTGCGCCCTGGTCAGCGGCGGTGCACCGGTCATGGCAGCGATGAAGCCCGCCGCCGGCGGGTCCCATTTGCCGGCGCTGGACAGGATGAGCACCAGTCCACGCCACCCGCCAGCAAGGTTGCGGGTGCGGTTCTCGACGGGCTTGCTGCCCTGAGCGATCGCTGCCGACCACGGCGGGATCACGGTCAATGACCGCAGCTTGTCGAGGTCAGCGTGCGCAGCGGCGGACATCAGCCTCACCATCCTCCGACGGCGGTGACAGGAGACCGGTGTCGATCGCCGGCCTGGGCGGCGGAGCGCCTCGAGTCACCGATCGGCGTGCTCGAGGCGTCGTGCACGTTGCCGTGCTCGTTCTCCTGCCATCGGGTAGGCCAGCTGGGCGCCCGATCCGTTCCCCTGTTCCAGCTCACTGCTCCCCGTTCCGCGCCCTGTTGGGTGCTCCCCTATTCCGGTGCAGGGATCTCGTCGAAGCCACCCATCACGGCGTGCGCGAAGCGTGACCCGGCCACCTCGTCGCCGTAGGCGTCGTAGAAGCCGCGGCAGGCGGCCTGGCCGACCTCAGGATGCGAGCCGTAGGAGAGGGTCTGGTGGCAGGTGAGAAGCGCACCGGCGGACCGGTTCGCGTTGATGACTGCGCGGATGCGAGCGCCACCGAGGTGCATGGGGTCACCCGGCCGGAAGATGCAGGTAGAGCACTTCTCGACGAGCAGCTGAGGGCGACCTGTCGGTCCGGGACGTGGTGACTCGTCAGCCACGATGGCCTCCTCTGGGTCGACGTGCAATCCTAGCGTTTTCACGCTAACACGGACACTCTGGATCAGTCACGCCGCGTGCCGCTTCGGCCCTCCTCGCAGGTCTCTCACGTCCTCCGAGCGGGCCGCGATCGCCGTCCTAGGCCACCGCAGTGGCACCGCCGCTCTCGACAAGCCCACATCCTCGCTTTCGGGGCATCGCTCAGTCGTTCAGCAACCCCGGTGATCCATCCGATGCGACGCTCCGACTTAGTCCCCGATGAGGTGGCCGCTCCGAATGCGCCGCTCGCCAGCAGGGGTGTTGAGCTCGGCCCGCATCTCGGGGTGGGCCTGGTAGTAGCGAAGCGCGTGATACGCCACGACTGGGTCGGCAGCGAAGTCACGGGCGTGCACAATGAAGAAGAAGTACGGGAGCCAGGACTCGCGCCACCTGCCCCACTTCCTCCAGCGGAACCGGGCGTCCTCGGAGGGGATTGCTCTCACCACGATGATTGGTTCTTTGACAAACTTGTCGGCTGCCACCTCGCCTACCAGGTGCCACGGGACGGAGCGCTCGAACCGGCTCTTTCGGTCGTGGACCCCGCCCGGTGTGAGCAGCAGATACCCTCTGGCGAGGCGCCCACGGGCGGCGTGGAGGACTATCCGCACCAACCATCCCGCCCACAGCATCAGCAGGATAACCGCGGCGCCCGTGCTGAGAGGTGCCGCCGGTGGCAGCACAATTCCCCCCAGGACGGCGGTTGCCACGCCTCCGGTCACGACGACGAAGTTCCCTTGCAGGAACTCCCTTAACAGCACGTATGGCTGCGACGTGTAATAGATCACGACACCGTCGCGTTCCGAGCCAGTAACCCGCAGCGTGATCGCTGGATTGCGTTGACGGCGCCGCATCATCCATAGATCCAGTGCCGTGAGCGCGCCGACGGAGATGCCTCCCACGCCTCCGATGACGACAAGTCCGGGGTCCTCGTTGTCCACGGCGGCAACGATCCCGGCGACGCACAACGCGAGCATCCACGCCAGCCCCTTGGCCAGCAGCGCGCGCGCCCGCGGCCAGATCTGCAGGTTCGCCCACTCGGTCGGCGTCGGCGGCAAGGTGGTGGTGTCGGCGGTCTTTCTCATGATGGCGCCTCCTCGAGACGGCCGAGCGGTGACGAGCTATCGGTCGCCGGGCATTGCCCGGCGAGCGCAGAGTCGGGTGAGACAGGCGGATTCCTCTTGACTGACGGGGAGCTATACACCCGCGTGCCGTCCGTGCGGCTAACGTGGGATAGCGTCGGATGTAGCCGTGGCCTTCAGCACCTCACTCATGTCGAGCGCAATGCTTCCAACGATGAACTCGGCAAGTTCGCGTGGAGCATAGGTCTGGTTTCGCTGTTTGGCCGGCACCCGTGCAGCCTCGGTCTCTACGTGAATGTGCAGCAGACGTTGGGGCTGATTCGGGCCGAATGCCAGGAAGAGATGCGAGCTGTACGGCTGTGATCTCGGAGTAAGGGTGACCCAGTAGCGGGCACGACCGATCTCTGACCTCGACGCCACATTCACGGCATTTCGACCGCCAGGGCGGTATCGAGGATCGTTGCTCACCTCTAGAATGGTTCTCCCGGTTTCGTCGGTGACGGTGATGGCGGTACGCGCTCCGCGCCAGCGACATAGGCCAGGACCGCGCTCAACCGGTCCTTGCTGGACCGGCGCCTGCTTCAGAAAGAGGGAGTCATTGAACGGAGAACAGAGATCGAATCCCTCGCGGGGGAGATTCATCCAAGAGCCACGAGTCAGGTCATCGGGCGAGAAGCCTCGCTCTCCGGGGTAGTACAGCTGCTTCGTGTAATCGAACTCTGCGGGGTCAGGCTGCGGCGCGGGGGAACTGGAGCATCCTGCCGCTGCGATCGCAACAGCCAGCGCGATGGCCACAGGCCGGACGGCGCTCCTCTGAAAACGTGTCATCGACACCTCTCATCTGGCCCGGGTCGAGCTCTCGCAGGAGAAGGTCATCGGATGGGCGTGGCACTGACATCGAGGGTCGGTGATCGACTGCGCGAGCCTGCATGCTCGGATCTGGCAGCTGTCAGGACCCTCAGGCGACGTACAGAAGGACGCCATGGAGGCCTTAGAGAAGCGTGAGTTGGTAGGGCAGCCGTGAGTGGTCGAGCGCTTCGATGTAGGCGGCGCCGACGGGTTCGACGTCCGTCCCGTTGAGCCGGGCCTCGACGATGCGGTGCGAGGAGGTCCATCGGGTATCGATGGTGGCTCACTCGCCCGATGAGGCTGACCGGTGACGCGGCGGCGCGCGCTGTCGCAGGCACCGGGCTGCCGGGGCCACGAGATCCGCCTCGGCGAGGCCTGGCACTCGTCGTCGCTCGGCGCGCCGGCCGTGTCGAAGACCGTGAAGCAATACCGCCGGTCCGGTCGACAGCCGTGGTGAAGGTCGTCTCGTCGATGGCTGTCGCGGCACGGCGGTCGCCCTTGTGAGACTCGATCAGCACCCCTGCGCCGGTCGTGATCACAGCGCCGACGGTCGCCAGAGCAACGTCCAAGGATCGCTTCGGGATCACGTGCACCTCAGTCAGTTGATGGCATGATCGCAGTCATCCTCTACTGAGGATGAACCGCAGTCAACAACAGTGAGGGCGTCGATGGGGCCTGTCATCACCTGGAGCTGCCGCGCGCTGGCTTCGGTCGTTCTCGCCGGCGCCGTGCTTGTCGGCGGCGCGCAGGTCGCAATGGCCGTACCCGAGGAGCACTGGCGGCATGGGCATTTCGTCCGAGTTGGCGTGCCCGTCTACGCCGAGCCTGTCGATGGGTGGGCGTGCTACTTCGCCGTGGGGTGCCGCGAGTCCAGCGATCGCGAGCCCGACGATCCGCCGCCGATCTGGCACAGCACAGACACTCGCGCTTCCCTGGATGTCGAGTGCTACCTGGGCCGCTACTACAAGATCCACGAGGTCGGAGGCGAGCGGCGCGACGGGTGGGCGCTCGACGACGACATCAGCACCGACGATCGCCTCAAGCCCTGCCGGGCCGGAGATTTCTGAGGGAAGGACGCGGCCGCCCTCTTCGCTGACCGCCGCTCACTGCGACACCACGCGGTGCGACCGACGAGCGGCGGCTCGCGGACACCACGACCGCAGAGGGCATCGGGCTGCGCGCGAGGGATTCCGCGGGGCGGGACTAGCTGTGCGGCATCTGGCAGGATCTGGTCGGCCGATGTCCCGCGGGAAGCGTTGAGGTGCTGCCTCTGGGCGCTATGGTCAGTCCATCGAGGGACTCGAGGGATGCGCAGTCTCAACGTTGCTTGAGTGGAGAGAACCGGGCACGGCGCAATGAACATGACCAATGACCTTGACCGACCGCAGTGGTGGCGGATCGCCCGGTGGCCGCTGTGGTCCTTGCCGCCGCACGCTCTCGTGGCCGTCCTCCTCGTAATCGTCTCAGCCTTGGGGCTGACGATCGCCGGCCTGATCATGACACCGTTGACCGCTCAGCAACTTGCCGTCGCAGGCCTGCTGACCGCGCTCTGCATCGTCCATACGGAGTTCCTCGCCGGGCTCGAGCAGGTCCGCCGCAGCCTGTCGTTCACGGGGTACAACGACATGACCTCGGTCTGGACGTTCGCCGCGGCGTTGCTCGTGCCGCCGGCCCTGAGCGCATCAGCCGCGTTCGTGATGTTGACGCACATCTGGTGGCGCAGCTTCCGGCCGGCCGGCAACCCGGCCTACCGCGGAATGCACTCCAGGTCGACGAGTATGCTCGCGTGCTTCGGAGTCGGACTTGTTTTGACGCAGAGTGGCATCGATGTCAACACCGC
This sequence comes from Pseudonocardia sp. DSM 110487, assembly GCF_019468565.1. NCBI lineage: Bacteria > Bacillati > Actinomycetota > Actinomycetes > Pseudonocardiales > Pseudonocardiaceae > Pseudonocardia > Pseudonocardia sp. DSM 110487. The sequence continues at coordinate 154,995 of NZ_CP080522.1, read as the reverse complement.
TGGCGTTCCTACGTTTAAGGCGTTCCTCGTCATACTCGTCGCGCTGCTTGCCTACCTCACGATTAACACTCTCCTGGTCGTAGTAACCGCCTGCCTGGCATTGCCAGAGACCCCATTTGCCGACGTCTTCGGCACCTCGGACGAGCTCGCAATGGAGGCCGCCACGCTGGGACTCGGCGGCGCACTCGCAGTCATCCTCAGCAGCCTCAGCCCGTGGGTGGCGTGCCTGTTGCTGCCGCTGGTCCTGGTCCTGCACCGGGCGGTTGCCATCCAGGTCCTTCTGTCCCATGCACTTCAGCGAAGGCGCGGCGTCGCATAGTTGCGGCGGAACGGTCGGATGGACCGGCCTCGGTACCGGCTTGGGCGGGTCCCGAACGGTGATGCCCCCCTCTGTGGACGACCAGCTCCCAGCGAGACTGCCTGCGGTGCGCGACCGGCCGAGCTTCCTGGCCGAGGAGTGCGCGCAGATGCACCTGGCCCGCGGCGCCCTTCGTCTGGATGTCCAGATCGTCTCCGACCTGGACCAGCCCGCCCGCCGCCGTCTCGCCCCAGTCGTTCGTGGCGACTTGACCATCATTGGCATTCTTCTGGGCTAGCGCTATTGCTCTGGATGGCCGTTTACTCAGCGTGTTGCCTGGCCGGCGCCCAGCGGCCGCTCCCTGGCGCCTACGGAGCCAGGGTGGTGACGTAGCGCTATCGCGCTTCTCTGCCTCGTAGTTTCCCCTGGTCGGTGTTCGCGTTTTGCGGAGACCTCGGCGAGCCGAGCGGGCGAGCGCCCGGGTTGAGCGGCTTAGTGGTTACGCCATCTCGCCTATCGGTGCTCGCGACCCTCGGGACCTGTGCATCTGCGCGGATACGCTTCCCCTCGGGCAGCCAGCGCACGAGGCGCAGACGCAACGAGGCGGAACCCGGTGCAGGGGTTCCGCCTCAGATGTTGCTGCTCGTCGAGGTTCATTTCAACGAGGAGGTGCGCTAACTTGCGCGACCCTGACGGAGGCTACATGCAGAGCGTGTACGCCGCCATGGAAAGTACCGGGCACCACGTCGTGCTCGCTGTGGTCCGCCTGCTCGAGCAGGTGCTCGGGCGGCGTCGGCCGTTCCGGCGGGCCGTGGTGATCCTGGTCCTGGTGCTCGCTGTTCTCGTGGCCGCGAGGTTCCCGGCGTCGGAGCTGCTGCCCCTGGTGGCGGCACCGTAGCGAGAGGAGCAGGGCGGCCCGCCCGCGTGCGGGCCGGGCCGCCCCGCACCTCCGTGTGCGATGACCCCGGGCGCAGCCCCGCGATCTCGGAGGCCACGCATGCTGCTCGCCGGTGGGCGGACGCTTCTGTTCGGACATCTGTTCGGATGCGGCGTGCGAGTCCCGGCGGCGGCGAGCGAGGATGATCCCATGGACGAGCACGACGACACCCCGGAGCTGGCGCCCGCGCCGACCGTGCATGACCGGCTGCGCACCTACCTCAGCGAGGAGCGCATCCAGGCGCACTTCAAGGCTGGCAGCATCCGGGTGGGCGACCAGGTCGTGACCGACCTCAACCAGCCCGCCCCTCCGCCGGCGCGCCCGGTGATCCTGCCCTTCTGACCATCGCGTACGCGGAGAGTCCGCCGCCCGTCCACGGCGTGTGACGTGCATAGAGTCCGCGGGTGCTCCGCCTGCCCGTGCAGCCGATGGTCGCTCGCCCGGCCGCCGAACTGCCGCGCGGCGGGCGGTGGGCGTACGAGGCCAAGCTGGACGGGGCCCGCGGTATCAGCGTGGTCGCTGGTGGGCGCGCCCGGCTGCAGTCCCGCCAGCTGCGCCCTCTCACCGACTACTTCCCCGAGGTCGTCGCCGCACTCGAGGAGACGTTCGCGGACGTGGCGCTGGACGGCGAGCTCGTAGTGTGTGGCCCCGACGCCCGGCTGGACTTCGGCGCGCTGACGCGGCGCATCGCCGGCGCCCGCCGCGGCGACATCGGACAGGTCAGCTACGTCATTTTCGACGCGCTGTCCGCGGGCGGCACCGACCTGACCGGCTACCCGTACAGCCTGCGACGCGCGGTACTGGAGCAGCTACTCGACGGCGCGCCGCGGCCGCTCGCGCTCGTCCCGATGACCCTGGACGGGAACGCGGCCAGGGTGTGGCTGACCGAGCACCTGGACGCTGGCGTCGAAGGCGTGGTGGCGAAGCGCCTGGACGGGCCGTATGACCCGCACAGGAAGTCGTGGTCGAAGGTCCGCGGCCGCCGAAGTGCCGAAGCCGTCGTGGGCGGGGTGCTCGGCCCGATCACCGCGCCGGTGGCGCTGGTGCTGGGTCGCCGCGACGAGGCAGGCCGGCTGCGGGTGGTCGGACGCACCAGCACCATCCCCCGCCCACAGCGCTCCGAGCTCGGCGCGCTGCTGCGCCCGGCCCGCGGCTGGCACCCGTGGCCGTCGCTGCTCGCGCCGTCGAGGTTCGGGGATGCGGGGCCGGTCGAGTACACGCGAGTCGAGCCCGACGTCGTGGTCGAGTTGACGATCGACTCTGCGGTGGACGTGCTCCGAGGGAGGCCAGCCTGGAGGCACCCGGCCCGCCTTGTGCGGATCCGAGCGGACCTTCGCGCCAGCGATGTCCCGCACCTTTCCTGACCCGAGGAACCGATTAGGAAGCACCTTAGCTCATCCGCAGCTTCCACTTCTGATGACGCTCCAGGCGTTCCGTTCCATGTGCCGATTTCTTGGGATTCCGTCGCTATGTAACCCAACCGCTTCACGTCTCCGACAACTGCCCCGACGATGGTATTTGCCATTCACTATGCTCGGTTCAGAAGACACCAGTATGCGCGATCGCTGGCATCTGCGGTGGTGAATGCAGTGATTCGAAGCTCGCTATCCGTAACGGAAAAGGTTCCCGAACGATCGCCGAAGGCGATTCGGTCCTCCTGGACCGAGTAGCGGGATTCAGGTGGGCCAAAGTCATAGGTCGTCGTTCTGGCGCGGCCGTCCTCAGTGAACTCTACGGCGATTTGACTTCCGAGAAACTGGAAGGTGGGATCATCACTGCACGCTCCGATCCATCGACCGACGAGGGCCGCCGTGGGGTCGCTGCTGCCACAACTGGAAACGAGCAGAAGCGCGGCCGCACCTATACTCAACAGCTGGAGAGGTCCCAGCTTGCGATACGGGCCGGAAGATCCGCGGCGGTTGTGCATGATCCCCACCTGCGCAACGACGAAGAGCAGCACCATGATCATGGCAGCCTTAGCCGCCCGCCGCCAGCCCAACGAATCTCGCCCGCTGGCGATCGACCGCGCGGACGCCTGGTCACCGCTCAGGGGGCACCCATGGCTGTGGAGGCGCGGGGGCCGCGGCGCCGGGCGCCTCGACGAGCTCTTCGAGCATCGCCCGCAGCAGCCTGTTGTCGCCACGATGCGCTGCTGCGGCCGCGGCCACGTTCACCTCGGCGTCCATCGCCGCCCAGCGGACGCGGTAGCCCGCGTCACGGGCGAGCTGGGCGAGGAACGCGCGCTGGGTGCGGCCGTTGCCTTCGCGGAAGGGGTGCAGCGCGTTCACGTCGGCCAGGAGCGCGGTCAGCCGATCGACGAACGCGGCACGGCCCAGACCGCGCAGGTAGCCCTCCCGGGCGAGCTGCCCGAACACCTCGCCGGCGAACGACACGAGGTGTTGCGGGAGGCAGAACGGCTGGCCCTTGCCGATCGAGACGGTCCGCAGCTCGCCCGCCCAGTCGTAGACGTCACCGAAGATGTAGCGGTGGAAGCCCTGCAGGTGGACCAGGTCGTAGCAGCCGGGCAGCGGGTTGAGCCGGAGTTCGATCAGGCGGTAGCTGGTGAGTTCGGCTTCTGCCTGGGCCAGCTCGGCCTTGTCCGTGATCCCGAGCCGGTTGCGCAGGACGCCGGACTGCAGGTCGAGGTATGGGTCCCAGCTCACTTGCGGTGGCGCGCGAGCGTGCGTGCGCGGGCCTCCTCGGTGCTGATCCGGCCCTCCGCGATCGCCTCGAGCAGCGCGAGGCCCTCGTCGCTCGGTTCGAGGCCTTCCGCGCGCACCGACGCCAGCGCCTCGGCGACCGCGTCGCGCCGCTCGGCGGCGTCGACCAGCTGCTGATACTGCGACACGGACATGACGACGGCCTCCGGCCTGCGATGGGCACCGACGAACACCGGGCCACTGCCTTCCTGGACCCGCCTCAACGTAGCGGCGAGCTCGGCCCGGAACTCCCGGACCGACAGAACCGAAGGCAGCAGCACAGCATCAGCGTACACGAACGTGTACACGTATGAGGGCGCCGCCCCGTCGAGCCGTTGGCTCTGCGGGGGATGCGACCGCCATCTCCGGCACCCCAGCGCCATTCAGTTGGCGGTTGCGGCGGCCACGTCTGATCGCGCTCGTGATCATGCCGGACGTTGGGCGCCTTCTGCCGCACTTCGCGACTCGCGAAGGGGTTGCGCTCCCCTACGCCGCGACTCGTCCTGCCCCCTTCCCATGGGTCGTCCGAGCAGGGCCGGCCGTCGACGACGGTGGCGATCGCGCGGCTAGTTGACTGAACTTGGTATGCCGCACATCAAGCTGCTGGGACGGTGCGCATCAAGATGTGAGGTCCTCTGCTGGGGTTGCTCCGGAGGCGCTCGGTGTTAGCCGTATTGCGCTGGCAAGCTGGCGCGGTGGGATTTGCTGTTGCTCAGCTCAGGGCGCCTGGCCACCCTGTCGCTGGATACCCCGTCGATGCAGCTCCTGATGAACACCAATCGGGCAGCAGCAGGTGACCGCGCCACGGACCGGCAACTCGTCGCCGATGACCACGCCGCCACAGTTCGTTCCACGCGTGGCATTTCGCGCCCACACCGGGGGACTACGGTCGGTGGCGGTGACCTCGGGCTGCACTCGGATCGTCACCGCCGACGTTGACGGCGCGGTCCGGGTGTGGAACCTGGACACGTGGGATCTCAGCGGCTCCCCGGTCAGCCAGCCCTTCAGCGTCCATGGCGGCGGCGTGTTCTCGATAGCGGTAACCCCGGACGGCACCCGCCTCGTCACCGCCGAAATCGGCGGCGACGTGTGGGTGTGGGACATGGTCAGCCGCGCACAGCTCGTCGCGCGCTTCACCGGCTTCACGAGCGACGAGGGGTCGGTGGCGGTGACGCCGGACGGCACCAGGATCGTGACCGCCGACGTTGATGGCTCGGTGCGGGTATGGGATATCGCCAGCCGTTCCCCGATCGGCGAACCCCTGACCTGCCATGCCAGCGACGTGTTATCGGTGGCGGTGACCCCGGACGGGACCAGGATCGTCGACGGCGGCGTCGATGGCTCGGTGCGGGTATGGGACATGGTCAGCGGGAACCGCGTGTGGGACCTGCCCAGCGGCGTCCAGATCGGCGAGCCGATCATCGGTCACACCGGCAGCGTGGTGTCGGTGGCGGTGACCCCGGACGGCACCCGGATCGTGAGCGGCGGCAACGACGGCACCGCCCGGGTGTGGGACCTGGACCCGGACAGCCGCGCCCCGGTCGGCGAGCCCCTCACCGGCCACACCGGTGGCGTGAGATCGGTGGCGGTGACCCCGGACGGCACCCAGATCGTCACCGGCGGCGCGGACGGCTGGGTGCGAATTCACGAGGCTTCCGGAGGTAGCGCCACGGCCGAACTTGTGGTCGTCAGCGACCACGCCGAGGGCCGCGATTTGATTGCCGTGACCTCGGAGACCCCGAACGGCGGCACCCAGAAGGTCACCCAGGGCGTCCCCGGCAGCGTGCTTTCGGTGTCCGTGACTCCGGACGGCACGCGGATCGTCACCGGCGGCGACGACGGCACGGTGCGGGTGTGGGACCTGGCCACCGGCGCCCCGGTCGGCGAGACCCCCATGGGCCATCGTGGCGGCGTGCGGTCGGTGGCGGTGACCCCGGACGGCACCCGGATCATCACCGGCGGCGGCGACGGCTGGGTGCGGGTGTGGGACCTGGCCACCGGTGACGAGGTCGGCGTGACCTTGGGCGCCCACAGCAGCGGGGCGACAGCGGTGGCGGTGACCCCGGACGGCACCCGGATCATCACCGGCGGCGGCAACGGCGGCGGCGCCGGCATGGTGCGGGTATGGGACATCGCCAGCCGTTCCCCCATCGGCCTGCCCCTCACCGGCCACACCCGCGGCGTGACAGCGGTGGCGGTGACCCCGGACGGCACCCGAATCGTCACCGGCGGGGGCGACGGCGACGTGCGGGTGTGGGATCTGGCCACCCGTGCCCCGGTCGGCCTGCCCCTCACCGGCCACACCCGCGGCGTGACAGCGGTGGCGCTGAGCCCGGACGGCACGCGGATCGTCACCGGCGGCGACGACGGCACGGTGCGGGTATGGGACATGGCCAGCGGCACCCCGGTTGGCGAACCCCTCACCGGCGACGTCAGCGCTGTGGGGTCGGTGGCGGTGACCTCGGATGGCACGTGGATCGTCGCCGGCGGCTGGGGTGTGGTGCGAGTGTGGGATCTTGCCACCGGGTCCGAGGTGAAGTCGCTGACCTGCGACGGTGGGACTGGCGGGGTGCGGGTGGCGGTGGCGATCACCCCACACGGCGAGCGCGTCGTCAGTGTTGATCGGTTGGGCACGATCCGGGTATGGGCACCGTTTGGCGAGCTCGGCGTGGACGTAGGTGCCGCGGTGGTGACCGATGCTGAGGCCGGCGCCGACCTACTCGACCTCACCAGCGACGTGCGGACGGTGGCGACGCTGTTGGCGGCCAGCGCGACGGCGCCGCCGCTGTCGATCGCGTTGATGGGGAACTGGGGCAGCGGCAAGTCGACGTTCATGCGGCTGCTGATCGCCGAAGTCACCCGGCTGACCAGCGTCGACCGCCGCGGTGTGTACGTGCGGCAGGTGCGGCAGGTGCGCTTCAACGCCTGGCACTACAGCGACGACCACCTGTGGGTCGGGCTGATCGAGCAGCTGTTCGGCCAGCTGCGCGACCAACCCGCCCCGGCGGCGGAGTCGACGGAAAGCCTTCCCGAGCTGCAGGCCAAGCTGGGCCGGGCCAGGACCCGCCAGGATCGCCTGGACCGCCAACTCGCCGACCTCGAGCAGCTCGACCCGGCACAGGGCTGGTTCGGCCAACTCGGCGTGATCCGGCGAGCCACCGTGGCTGCGCGCGCCGCCGGCCAGGACGCCGGGGGTGAGCTGCGCGGACGCGGGTTCTGGAGGAACCTGTTGGTCGCCGCGCCCGTCGTGGTCGGCGTCGCCGCGGCCGTGCTGTTCGGCGCGCAGCTGCGCGACTGGGCCCTGACGTTGCCCTGGATCCGCGACGCTCCCACGACCCTGCCCTGGCTCGTGGCCGCCGCCGGGTTCATCCCCGCGGTGATCGCCGCGGTGAAGACCGTGTGGTCAACCGCGCGGACCTCCGCCGATGAGCTGCACACCCAGCTACAGGCCCGGCGGGAGGAGAACGCGAAAACCATCACCCGCTGGGAGGACGCGCTCACCCGCCTCGACCCCGCCCGCCAGCTCGACGCGCTGCTGGCCGAGATCAGCTCCCCGGATCGCTACGCCGCCCACCGCGGGCTGCTCGGCCGGGTCAGCGTCGACCTGCGGCGGCTCAACGAGCAACTCACCCAACAGGCCCACCCGGCGCAGCGATGGCGAATCATCCTCTACATCGACGACCTGGACCGCTGCCCGGCCGACCGGGTCGTCGAAGTCCTGCAAGCGGTGAATCTGCTGATGAGCATGGAGCTGTTCTTCGTCGTGGTCGCGGTCGACCCGCGGTGGCTGTTCGCCGCGCTCGACCAGCACCACCGCCACCTGCTCGCCCACACCAGCGGACCGGATCACAACGACACGGCGGCGCGGGAACGGGCGCTGGCCGGGCGCGCCCTGGACTACCTGGACAAGATCTTCCAGATCCCGCTGGCGCTGCGCCCGGTCGGCAGCCGCGGGCCGGCCTTCCTGCGCAGCCTGCTCCCCGAACCCGAACCCGACGCCACAAGCCGGTCCCGTGCGGCCGATGCGACCACCACGAGCAACCCGTCCACCGCGGGAACCGCACAGCGCCCACCAACGCCGCAACCTCGGTACGGCGCTGACAGGCCGGTTCCTGAACCCCTCGACGAGCCCCGCGCTGCTGCGATGCCTCGGTCCGCCGACAGCCCGGTGGACAATGCCGCCGCCCAGGCTGCTTCCGGAGTCCAGCAGGCCGTGCCCGCCGGGCCGAAACACGCGGCCACGTCTGCTGCGGCCATTCGGCTGATCCCCCAGAACCTGCGCTTGAGTGCCGCCGAGATCGACTTCCTGCCACGCCTTGCCGGGCTGTTGCCAACCCCTCGGGCGATGAAGAAGTTCAGCAACCTCTACCGACTGCTGCGCCTGGGCATCCCCACCGCCCAGCTCCCGGGCTACCTCGGCGACCGCGACGGCAGTGGCCCCTACCAGGCCGCGGCGCTGCTCCTCGCGATCCTGATCAGCGACCCCGGCCACACCCGCGGCCTGCTCGCCCACCTCGGCGGGCCAGACGGTCCCACCCTCGAGCGCGACATCGCCGACCTGGTCGCCGCACCACGCGACGACCACGAGACCCGCCAATCGCACGGCACCCGCCCGGCCGCGGACATTCCCGCGCTGACACGGCTGGCCAACAAGATCGTCGAGCTGCGCGCCGCCGGTGTGCGGGTGCACGGGCACGTCGCGACCTACCAGCAATGGGCGCGCACCGTGGCGCGCTACAGCTTCGACACCTACCAGCTCTACACCGAACCCGACGAAAACTAGTTGATCGAACTGCGACCGGTGCCGGGTGGCGCCGAAGGCCGACGGCTGGGTCCGGCCAGGTCACGGCATTCAGAGAGCGGGCTGCGTGCTCCGGGAGTTCAGTCAAGGAACCGTCGGCTTTCGGCTCGAATGCCCACTCGGTGCCCGTTGGTAGCTCGGCGGCCGGGCAGGCGACCATCGGCTGTACGGGCGGGCGGACCACCGGGGGACGGCACTCAGGTCACAGTGCGATGACGGCTCGAAGCGCCGCCGCGACGCCGGCGCGGCAGGGCCCATTGCGGCACGAGCGACGGGGGTGGTCATCACCGCGGGGCCGCAGCCCTCGAGGTGTTCCAACTGATCGGCTACTCGAGCGACGGGGCTCGGCGATGATGACCACCCCGACCGCGATGGAGGACCCGATGACGCGCAACCCCCCGATGCCCGGCCGCTCGGAAGTCGACCACTACCTGTGGCTCGCCGACCAGGATGTGGATCAGATCAACCCGAGCGAGTTGACCAATGCTGAGCGGATCGCTTTGGTGCAGGCCCGCGCGACCATGGCACTCGCAGCGGCACTGAAGATCATTGCGGAGCCTGAGCTTCGTCACTCCAAGCGACCGAGGGGCGACGAGGCCGGCTGACGGCCGCCGCATGCAACGAAGGGCCGACCCCGGGAGCGTCGAAGTCGGCCCTTCGTTGGCTGGCCCATCAGCCAGGTTGGCGTGCCGCCTCGGCGACTGCGGCCCGTATGACGTTCAGGATCGCGCCGCGCATCCGGTCGGACAGCAGATCCGTTCCGGCGGGCAGCATCTGTGCCAGCAGGGAGCCCTGCGGCTGCACGTCGAGCTCCAGCGACGGGCGGCGGCGAGCACGATCGTGGTCTCGTCGACGTCGAGCACCTCGGCAAGCAGCCGGACCGTCGCCACCTTGGGAAACGCGTTCAACCGGTTGTGAGAACCGATCTGTTGCCAGCGGGACTTGGTCAGTCGGCCGTCAGAGCGGCGTTCGAGTTCGCCATAGCTCCAGCCGCGCTCGTCGAACCGCTGCTGGATCAGATCGTGGAGTGTCAGCACTCCGCGACTGCCCACTGACGCGCAGTACAGCGTCAACTATCCGGCGCCGCCGGATCGAACTGGCCGGCCTCGTGTTGCTGCGCGGCAGTGGGCCTGTTGTTCGCTTTGCCGTACATCCCGCGGGAGCTCCCCGGGAGCCGGCGCTTCAGGGCCCATTGCGGCACGAGCGCGGACGCGGTCATCACCGGTGCGCCGCGGCGCTCCAGCTCGCACGTGACGACGCCGAGCCACAGGCCTCGGTCGCTCATGACTTGGGCCCACATGATGCCGCGCACGAGGCCGGTGACGGAGACGCCACCGGGCCGGACCTCGCCGTATCGCTTGCCATGCGTGAGGTGCTGCGTGAGCGCGGCAAGGTCTACCCACACCGGCGCCGCTGGCGAGCACCGCCGGACGGCGCGGTCGTCGACGTCGAGGATGTCGGGCGCCGATCCCTCACGTTCGAACATGCGTTCTAGTATCTGCGATCCGCTTCCGCTGGCCCAGGCTGGCCCTGGCGCCGCAGGGCTACCCGGCTGCAGACGGCGCGGTCCTGCCGGAGCCAGGCATCCGTGGGCCGTGTCATCGCTGCAGTCCGGCCGCGTCGTGGATCCAGCCACGCGATCCCGGGCCGCCCTCGGGATCGGGGCTACCCCTCACTCCCCGTCGGAGGTGCGGCGTGCCTCGCGTGTCATGACCGTCTCGTGGATACCGATCAAGTGGCCACTGTCGTCATCCAGGGAGATGAACATCTGCGGTGGCGTGGACTCCAGGCGCGCAGCCTCGACGATCCGGCGCCATTGCCCGGATTCGGGGTTTCGCACCTGCATGCCGGCCTCAAGTTCGCTTGCCAGGCGCGACCGGCGCGACGAGCCTCCCGCCCAGTTCTTGCTCATCAGCCTGCTTCTCCCTCGCTGGAGCTGTCGCCGTAAAGACCCTGCGATCTTGGGGGCAGTGTCCGGGTCGACCCGAGAATCCGCCGGTGGCACTGGTGCTCGGGCGCCGCGATGACGCTGCACGGCTGCATGTGGTCGGGCGCACCACCATGCTGCTGCAGCCCGCCGGGCCGTGGCATCCCTGGCCGTCGGTGCTCGCCCGTCGAGGTTCGGCGACGCCGGCCCGGTCGAGTACGCGCGGGTGGCGCCAACCGCGGTGGTGTAGCAGACGGTGGAAGGCCCATTGGGATGCTGTCGAACCTCTCGCTCATCGCGCTCCCGCTGTTCGTCGTCGACCGGCCTACTGTCGCGCCTGATCTCGACTTCATGCCCCGCCGATCGTCACCATCTGCCGGTCATCGGGATCCAGGGCGGCGTCGACATGGGCGGGGCCTCGCGCGGTCGCAGCCGCACATCCGCCACTCAATGTCGGGTCCGCTACCGGGGGTCACTGGCCACACTCCGTGCAGTGGAACCCGTCGAACTCGGTCATGCGGCCGCAGAACCCGCAGAACGCCTGGTAGAGCCACCTGAAAGGTGGTACGGATCGGTGCGGGTGATACGTCGTGCTGTTGTCGCCAATCATCGTGGAACCCACTTCCGCGCTTCCGCCATTCGGCGACCGTTTTCCGAGACGTGCCCTACTCGATCACGACGCGACGTCAGTGTGGCTCGGATGCCCAGGCTCAGCGTCATCCTGACCATCACTGACCCGCCCCAGGTCGACTGAGCTCTCCACGTCTGTCATAGCGAACAGCGGCAGGTGCGCCTCGTACAGGTCCCCACCAGCGGCAGCCACCGCGGCGGCCAGCCCGTCGAGGCCGCTGAAGGCAAACCAGCGTGCATCGGCGGCGTCGTCGCCCGCCGTTGCGACGACCTGCGCAGGCAGCTGATAGAGAGCCACCGTGGAGCAGACCCAGGCGTGATCGGTGTTGCGCCAGTCCTCGACATAGACGTGGCCGAGGATTGTCGGTGGCACCTCGGCGAGGTCGACGCCGGTCTCCTCGCGCAGCTCGCGCACGAGCGCGGCCGGGGCCGTCTCGCCAGGATCGACCATGCCTCCAGGGATTGCCCACACGCCGCGGTCGCGGCGTCGGATGAGCAGGATGTGCCGGTCCTCGCCAGCACCAGCGACGACGATCGGGTCCGCGGCGGCGTTCTCACCCCACTTGCCAAGGTTGCGGCCGGTGCGGCCTGTGCGGCCGGTCGGGTTGAGCGGCCGCCGATGGTCGTCCAGCACGTACGGCAGCAGCGCGGTGGCCTGACGCTCGGCCAGTCAGGAACCTCGTCCGGGGTGACGTAGGGCTCCGCCCAGCCTTCGGCGACGCTTGCGGCCAGGCCTTGTGGGCGCAGCTCCACCGGGGTGATGTCCACCGGGGCGTATCCGGGCCACGGGACGCTCCACGAGCGCATGGAGTCGGGGACCGGGGGCGCCCGGATGGTCGACGGGTACATGTTCGCCGGCGATGGCGAGTTCCCCGCAGGCACCGGGTGACGTCTTCGAGAGGGTCGTAGGTTGCGGGCGGGTGCGCGTAGCTGGCGCAGGCAGATCGGTGAGCCGGCTCGTGCGGGTTGTGGGAAGAGCGCGGCCCGCGGCGCTCGGTCGAGCTCACGCACCAGCGACTCGGCGCGGCGCCTCGTCGGCCAAAACGTGACGTCGGGTCGTCAGACACCGTCGGTTCCCGATCCGGAGATCTGCTTCACTGAACCGCGCGCCCCATGGCGTCGCGCGCCGACCAGTTCCGGCTGGTCGACGGCCGCACTGGCCACAGGTCGGTTACGCCGCACACGCCTCAAGGTCGAACCGACGATCCGGCCGACGATCCGCGCGACCTTGCGCGACACGAGGTCCTTGGGCTCGACGAGACCGACGTGCAGCCGGTTGCCGAACCAGCCACACGGGAAGCCCGCGATGAAACCAAGCACCCCGCCCAGCAGCAGGACACTCACCAGGTCCGCGATCACGACGCACCTCCCACTACGGCCTTCAGCTCCGACTGGGACATCAGTGGTCCCCGCCTCCCCTTGCGCTGCATAGCACCCGGCCCAGGCTAACGTTTTCACGTTAAATCGTCAAGTAGGACGCCCATGGACTTGGCGGGCGTTGCTGGGTGTGCCTCGATGGGCTCCCGGCAGGCCTGCCGGCATCAGCTCTGATCGTGCACCGCCGCCGGTCGAACCTTGCTCATCGCTGCGGCGATGTGGAGCGCCGCTGAGGACGCTTCAGCGCCAGCCACCGCGCCCGAGATCGCCCATCGGGAATCGGGGCTATTTCACTCTCCGTCGGAGGCGCGGATCGCCTCGCGTGTCATGACCGTTTCGTGGATACCGATCAAGTGGCCACTGTCGTCATCCAGGGAGATGAACATCTGCGGTGGCGTGGACTCCAGGCGCGCAGCCTCGACGATCCGGCGCCATTGCCCGGATTCGGGGTTTCGCACCTGCATGCCCGGCCTCAAGCTCCGCTCGTCGTGCTCCTCGCCGCTGCCGGGCGGATCTTGGCCTGTCGCCCTCTATGACAGCGATCAGCGGGGTCGATCAGGGTTGGCGACCCAGTACAAGCCGGCTCAGGTGGCAGGCCTGCCAGCCCACAGCCTCGTGACCATGGCGCGCGCAGTACGCGATCGCCTCCGTGAGCTGGCTCTTCAGTAGCGCCAGGTGCTGCTCGCGGTCCGCCTCCATCTCGCCCTACTCAGAACAGTGGCCGCGCGCGCAGCCGCTGGGCGTACTTCTTCATCACCTCGGCCTGCTCCAGCGCCGCCTTCGATTCCGCGGAACCCGGCGGGTACTGGCCCGCGCGGATCCGGCACCTCATGGCCTCCTCGGTAGCGCGGTCGATCTCGCGGCCGTTCAGCTCATCCGGACTGGGAACCTCGGGTGCCATCTCTTCCTCCCTCACGCGCCGGCGAACAGCTGGCGCTCGTAGTTGTCCTGGCGATGCGCCAGACGGACGGGTCGGGCGGTGTCGCACCAGTCCTCGACGCGGACGCTCTGACACGTAACATGCGACAGCAAGTGTAGTGTTTTCACGGCAAAACGTCAAAGTACCGACTTGACTGGATAAACGTCCCACTGCGCTACGGGTGGAACGCCAGCACCGAGCACGGCCCAAGACCACGAAGTGTGCAGCGCCAACGCTGCGCGATACCTCGGGGTAGATGCTGTACGCTGATACAGCGTCCGATCAAGGAGGACTACAGCATGACTGCGCCGTACCGGTACAAGGCCGTGGCGAACGGGATCCGCACGGACCATCCGACCCCGGACCTGCCGTTCGTCGACGACTCCCACATCCCGATCGAGGATCCGGTCGCAGTAGAAGCGGTTGGCAGAGGCGCCGGAGATGGCATGTGGGGCCGTGAGGACGCCATCAAGGAGGACGGGAGCTGGCTGGCCTTCACGACCGACCCCGTGCGTCACGACTTGGCATGGATCGTGCGGTGGCATCCCGCGCACGGTCGCTCCGTGGTGCTGTATCGCGACGCGGACGCCTCCGGTGCCTACATGACCTACTGGGGTCCGCCGCTGTTGTTCCGGTCTGGCGGCTATTGGTGGGATGGCGAGGTCTGGTATCGGCCGCTGCAGATCTTCGACCGGGCCAGCGAGGAGTACCTGCGCCGTCCGGTGCCGGCCGCATCGATCACCACTGCGGCCGACCTGCTTGCCGCCGGGAGGGGCGAGCCCGACGACGCGGCAGTACTTCCGATCAGCAAGGTTGACGTCGACGCCGGGTTTACCGGCCGGTGGATCGACCACCTCTCGTTGTGGGCCTCGACGCGCCACAACCGCGATCTCGACCAGTGCGTGGTGAGCCTGACCGCACACGAGCTAAGCGCCGACCAGCTCGTGAATGCCGCTGGCATGGCCGAGATGGCGGGAGTCGCAGCGTCGACGTTCCGGTCCTATTTGGCGCGCGGCGAGGCAGATATCCCACCACCACAGGCCACGATCGGCGGCCGAGCGATGTGGTCGCGGCCGGTCGCGGAAGAGTGGGCCGAAAGCCGACGGCACTCCGCGGAGAGTGCCGCCGAAACCATGGTCGATCGGGAGGGTGACTCGGACCTGCCACGCGGCGTTGCCGAGCTCTGGACCCGCTGGACGGAGATCTTCCGATCCATGCTGTGGGACCACCCCGACCGGCGGAAGCGGTGGGCGCTGCGCTGGCGCACCGAGGCAGCGGTTCAGGACATCGCGAAGACACTCGGCTGGACGGTGGCCGCTAGCGTGGATCGCATCGTTCCCGTGGACGATCTCGCGGTCACGATACAACTGGCTTTCCTCCGCGAGGTGGACGAAAGCCGCCGGATGGACGGTTCCGAGCAGCACAGCGTTTATCTGACACCTCACGTCGCTCGGATGCTCGATTGGCTGATCCAGCACGAGCCGCGACGGGCCTATCACCTCGTCAGCAGCATGCTTGGCGAAGCCGAGCGCAGCTGCGGCGCCTCGCGCTCGGCCGTAGCTCGCGGCCTGCACGTCGCGTTGGTCCTTGACGGCCACCTTGACGAGGCCGATTACCGCAAGTTCCTCGAACGGGCGCTCCCCGCCGGCACGTCCTTCTAACCCGGCGGGCACCGACGGCCCCGCTGAGCGGGGCCGCAGTTCCGCGCGCGGTGCGGCGAAGCGTGGCGCTCGCGGTCGGCGTGCTCAACCAGCGCAGCAGCGAGGACCTAGGCGCCCGGGGAGCCTGATCGTGGGTCGGGCGCAGACTCGACGACGTAGGCGGTTTAGCTCATCAGGCCGGCCATCGTTGCAGCCATCGGGCTCGCGGACCCTGCGTCAACGGTACGGCTCCATCTCCCGCTCGCTCAGGGCGACGGCCGGGACCGGCGCGCGTTCGAGGCGGGCTCGCACTGCCCCGGAGGGGTCACAGATCGCGAAATTGACCAAACCGAACCAACGACCGTCGACGGATCGGGTCCAGCGCGTCAGCAGCCCGGGAACGCGCCCAGTGGCCACGAGTAGCCCGTCCGGCAGTGGGTCCTCGCCAACGTCGGCGGCCTCGTCGGGCTTCCCGTAGAGCTGATCGAGGTCGATCCAAACGGGCCGATCCAGCGGCCGCTCCGGCGGCGGTGTCGGCCCCGCTGACCACCGCTCATATGTCATCGTCGCGCCCCCTTCGCATTCCCTTGCGCAGCACCCTGCCGGGCAGCGTCTTGCGCGAGGCGTGCCGGGGGAAGCGGCGGCTCGCACGGAACATCGTACATACGTTCGAGAGTGGCCGTACCCAGCCGCGCCCTCTCCACCCGTCCCACTGGCGCCTTCCGTCGTTGCCCGAGTTCCAGCAACACCAACATCGCCCGCCACGCTGGCAGGGCATGTGCCGCGGATGCCCATCAGCGAGCCCGCCCATTCGGTTGAGAGGAGCAGGCATCGATCACCGGACCCTCGCCTCCTGGGCCGCAACGTCGGCTCGGGACTGGGCGTGCCCGGCGTCGGCCTGGTACTCCTGCTCGAGCAGCGCGTAGTCGGGGTCGTCCCACCTGGCCCGCCGCTGCTCGGCTCGTGCGGAGATGAGGGCTCGATCCCGCGCGATCGCCTCAGGCGAGCTGTCCAAGGCGTAGATCCCGGGCCGGTCGGACGACTCGACCCACTCCCCCCGGCCCCATCCGTCGGAGAACCTCCGGGTCTCCGACGGAGACGCGGATTCCTGTGCCTGGTCTCGCTGCTCGCGCAGCCGGCTCACCTCCTCTTCGTAGAAGTCGGCGACCTGCGCAGAGACGTCCGTGGCGTGCGGATCCTCCGCTGCGCTCCGCCACCACTGAGCGTTCTGCTCAGCATCCTGTAGTTGCTGCTCGCAGTTCTGGCCGTCCATCACCGGGCCCGCCCATCTGCAACATCCTCGGCGCGAGCCGGCAGCCACCAGATGACTTCTTCGGCGGCGAGCCCGACGCGCTGCAGGGCGGCAAGATCCTCGGCATCGGGCACTTCCACAAGGTCCCCGTAGATCGCCCACCGCTGCACTCGGAAGGTGGCGTCCGCGGCGTACGCGTGGTCGAGATTCCGTTCCTGCTCGGCGTGGCGCTCCACCCGCTCTTCGGCAATGAGCTCGTCGTCCGGGTGGAAGTCACCGGGCTCCGGTCGGAGGCCTGGGCATTCGCCGTTATCGGCGACCATCCCTTCGTCATGGAGGTGGTGGTCGCCGTGCTCGCAGTTCACCGGGCCCTCGCCTCCTCAGCCGCATAGTGCGACGCCTGCGTTGCCGAGCGCCGCGGACCATTTCTGCTGCTCGGTCTCGGTGAAGTCCCACCCTTTCGCCCCGTCCAGGAGGCGGGACACGGCCACACGAGCGGCGGTGAGCTCGGCGTCGGTAGCCGCGACTGGAGGCGATGCACGCGGGCGTGGCAGGAAGCAACTCCGCCTCGGCCAGCTCGTCGGCCGGGGATCTCGCAGGCGGTCATCGGCGCTCGTCGTTCCACCAGCCGCGAATGGTGGCGTCGTGGCCGCTGTTGTCGAGCCGCTGCGGCACGCCGTTGGGGTGCTGTGCGGTGGCGTGCCGCATCCCGAAGGGCTCGTTGTAGATGGCCGGGGCACGACAGGTGTCACACCAGGGGAACCCCTTCGCGAAGTGCTCGGCCGCGTGCGCGTCGTCGGCCCGGATCTCACGCGCGGGCGGGTCCGTGCTCATCAGAACCTCCACCAGCCGTCGTAGCCCGGCGGGAGGGCCGGGTAGTTCTCCAACATCGGGCGGAGCAGGGCGACGTGGCGCTCGATGTCCTCGAGTTGCTCCATGCCCCAGTAGCCCGCGCCGTCCCAGCGGCCGTGGCAGTCACCGCCGTAGCGGCCGTCGACGTGTAGCTCCAGGGCGTGGGCCGCGTCCCGCGGTTCCGTCTCGCCCAGGTAGCCCCAGAGCTGGCCGACGCATGCGACCGTGAAACCGGAGCGGCGGCGAAACCACGCCGCGTCGACCCGCATGCGGTGGGACCGGCCGTAGCCATCGCTCGGGGGCGTGATCTTCATGCTGGACAGGTCGACGGCGTAGGGCCTGCGGGAGATTCTGAACTTCTCCTCCCGGATCATCGGGCGTCCTCCTCGTCGTCCATGACAGGGCGACCGTCGGGGCCGATCTCGACATCCCGGCCGCCGATCCGGACCGTGCCGCCGCTCATGCCACCGATCACCAGGCCCTCTACCTGCACCTCGGTCGGGTCCGTGCTCATCGCGTGCTCTCTTCCTCGAAGACCTCGTTCGCGCGCAGCAGACCTTCCCGCATGGTCTCTCGGGTGATCTCTGCGCTGACGCCGGCGCTGGCCTTCTCCAGGGCGCGGGCCTCGTCCTCCTTCTTCGATGCCCACTCGAACCAGCCGGCCGTTCGGTTCATCAGCTCGTTGCGCGGCCAAGTCCTCCGCCTGGCAGCGCCGCGGGCGCGTCAGTTCGGCACTGCGGCCCGACAGACGAGGTGGCCGAATGCTCCGGCCCGCATCACGCACCGTCAGGCGTACGGGTTTCGATGGCGATGAGGCGGGTCACGAGCTCGTGGAGGAGCTGCTGTCCGCGCGCCAGTCTCTGGATTTCGGCGACCGCCTCGGCGTCGCGGCGCTCGTCGTAGGGTGCGATGACCACGACGGGGGTTCCGTCGGGCGCGAGGCCGCGCAGGTTGAGGCGCAAGACGCGATCGCTGGCGTGGAACTTGCCGGCGATCGTGTCGCGCACCTCCAGAAGCAGTACCCATTCGGCCAGTGCGCGGGCTCGACGCGGCGACCGTTCGGGCAGTTCGACCTGCAGCGCGAGCAGTGCCCGGGCGTCCCCAGTCTGGATGATGCGGGTGTCGGCGATCGGGCCGAGCCAGCCGAGATCGGTCCGATCGCCAAGCCCGAAGTCGGAACCCGTCGTCTGGTCGCTTCCTGTCCGCTGTGGTGCGGGATTCACGACGTCTCCGCCGGAATAGCCTCTACCGTCAACCGGAACCTGTGCTCCCCGGTCCGGGAGGTGTCGGGGTCCCAGGACTCGACATCGAGCGTCACCCTCACGCCGTTGCGCTCGGTGTTCGTGGCCAGCTCGACAGAGTCACCAGCGGCCAGCTCGACGTCGGCGTTGTGGTTGGACAGGAGCCAGCGCAGATGTTCGGCAATGTCCTCAGTAGTCACCGTCAGGGAGATCGGCTGGTTCGGCTCGTGACTCATCGCTGCTGGTCCCTCCGAGTGCGGCCCGCGTCTTCAAAGTGGGTCTGGCGCTACTCGCCGGTCGCGGGGGTCGGCTGCTGACCGCTGGGAGCCTGGCTTGTCATGCAGTCTCAGCAGGCGACGTGATCCCCCGGACCGACCCCCATGACCCAGCCTCCCCAGCCCCTATGGGCCCCCACACAGCACAAGCGTACCCGCCTTACCGTGTTCACGGCAAGACGTTTTCACGCGAACACTGGAGCCCGGGGGTCGACCACCAGAAGATCGACACCTTGACGGCGGGGTTCCGCGCGCACGCGGCCGAGGTCGCCCGTGAACCCGGTGGCCGCCGACGCGAAGCTCGAGCAGATCCTGCGAGCAGGCCCCGGTCGGGGACGACGGCGCCAGGTACCGTGGCGCCGTCAACTTGATGCGTCCCCGGAGCTGGCGGGCCCCGGGGAGCGCGACACAACCGAGAGTGGGTCTCGGCATGGATCAGGGTATCGGCCCAACCATCGGCGAGCGCATCACTCAGCTGAGGAAGGCCGCCGGGTTGTCCCAGTCGGCGCTGGCCGCAGCTGCAGGCGTTTCGCCCGACCTCATCCGGAAGCTGGAGCAGGGGCGGCGGCACACCCTGTCGATCGCCTCCCTGCACGCGATCGCGCGCGCCCTCGACGTCGACGCCGGCGAGATCCTCCCGAAGCGCCCCGTTACGTCGTCCGCGCCGCCGTCCACCCGTGCTCGAGCGGGCGCGGTCGCGCTCCGGAAGGCCGTCACCACGGTCGACGACCTGATCGGCGAGGACCCCGACGTCGAGCCGCTCACCCTCGCGGCGGCGCGGGCGGCCGTCGACTTTGGCTGGGCGTCGTACTGGGCTGGCCGCATGCACGACGAGCTGCCACAGCAGCTGCCGATGGCCATCACGCAGGTCCGGGCGACCCTGCGGACCGTCCAGTCGGACGAGGTGCCGCTCGCGCACGACCTGGCCGCGGAGATCTACCAGCTGGCCGCGTGCACGCTGGTCCACCTCGGCTACGTGGACTCGGCGCACAGCGCCCTCCGGGAGGCCTTGGCGCTCGCAGCGCAGGGCACGGACGAGCTGCGCCCGTACGCGCTGCGCAGCAGCATGGCGTGGCTTCTGCTCAACCAGGGTCGATTCATCGAGTCGCACAAGGTCGCGACCGCCGCGGCGGCCGGGGTCGCCCCGAGCGGGGACTCCCCGATGGCCGAGTGGACGCTGTACGGGTCACTGCTGCTGTCCGGCGCGACGGCCGCGGCGCGCGCCCAGGACCGCCCGACCGCCGGGGTGCTGCTCGACGAGGCAGCGGAGGCCGCGACTCGGACCGGGTGGCGCGACGACTACCAGCTCGCGTTCGGCCCCGAGCAGGTGCTGATGCAGACCGTGGATGTCGACGTCGTCACCGAGAACTACACGCGGGCGCTCGACACCGCTGACCGGATGCCGGCAAGCACGCGGCTCCCCCTGGCGGCGCGGGCGCGGCACTTGGCTGACACCGCGCTCGCGCACACCCGACTTGGGCGATATGAGGCGGCGACCAGCGCGCTGATGCGGATCCGGGAGACGGCGCCGGACTGGCTGCGCGGCCAGCGGCAGACCCAGCAGATCGTGCGGGAGCTGCGCGACCAGGCGGCGTCGCAGCCGCGGCTTCTGGAGCTGGCGAAGCACACCGGCCTGCTCAAGTAGCCCGTCCGCCGCGCGGGGTAGGACATGGCGTCCTACTGGGACGCGTCGTCCTACCCGACAGCGTGGTGATCACGCGACGCTGCGTCCATGTCTGGCGGCACTCCACCCCTGGTCGCACTCATCTGCTCGAACCCGGAGATGGCAGTCCGGCTGATTGAGGATCACCGCGACGACGGCACCGGGCACTGTCGGTCGTGTTCCTCCGGCGCGCAGACCGGCCACTACACGTTCCCGTGCAACATCCTGCTCGACGCCCAGGACGCGATCCGTCGTCTCGGCGAAATCGAGGCGGCCCGCCGCCGGAAGGTCACGCCCGAGCCGGTGGTCCCGGTATGAGCTACGGCTGGGGCCCCAACCTGCACGAGAGCCGCCGCCGAGTCCGCGAGCTCGCCGTGAAGCTCGTCCTCGAGAACGGCGAGTCCCTTCACGACGCGGCAATGCGGGCGCCGGGTGTGACGATCGCCGATGTCGCGGATTGGGTGAAGGAAGCCCAGAACGACGCCGATTCGGCGGTGCCAGCATGAGTGGCCGCGGGATCCCCGACCCGGCGAATCGGCCGCAGGGCGGCAACCTCAGCGCAGAGGACCGCGAGCGCGCCGTGAACGACGTGCTCGCGGACATGTCCATCGTCGGGACCGCCGTGATGTGGGGCGTGCTGGCCGCCGACCCCCAGCGCTGGGTCGAGGAAGCGCAGCCCGATGCGTCGGCGAGTTGAGTTCAGACCGCGGGCGCGCCGGGCTGTGACTCGCAGGCGTCAGCTGGAGTGGCGCGATCGGTCCGATCTCGCGTGGTGGCTGCGCTTTTGGCGGGCCAGGTGGAGCGCACGCCGACGCGGGTAGACGACTCGACCCGAGGTCTACCGGTGCCGCCGGCAGAGGAGGTGCCGCCACTCCAGCCGTGGCGGGAGTCTTGGCAGCTAGTGCGGCACAGAATCAGCCACACCATCCGCAGCGCTCGAGCTTCCAGCACCCCGCGAGCAGCCATCCAAATCCGGCGCCGATGATCGTAAACTGCGAGCGCCAACGGCCTGGGGACTTCCGCAGGGTGTTTGCCCATTTGAGAGATGAGGCCATGCTGGACGATCCCTCCGCAACCTCGACACCGTCGCCTGGTCGTGTGCCGCCGCCAGACGACCTGGCCGACCTGTGGGATCAGGGATATGGGCAGAACCGGCTCGCCGACCACTACAACACCACCCGCCACTACGTTCGCCAGTGGTTGAAGGAACTCGGCCTAACGACAGCCGGACGAGCACGTCAAGGGGGGCGGCGGCCGCCGGGAGGCAGCAGCAAGGTGCCCGGCCGCCAGTGGCCCCCGCCGGCGGCCGTCCTGCGTCGGCTCTACAAGGAGCACAGCATCACCGAGATCGGCGATCAGTTCGGTGTCCGTCGCAACTCCGTCCGATACTGGCTCGACCAATACGGGATCCAGCGGCGGGTCGGCGTGGGACCGCAGGAAGGAACGGGCCCGCTTGAGCGGATCCCCCCGCCGCCTCGTGACGAGCTTGTCAACCTTCTTGTCACGGAGGGCCGCAACGGTGAGGATCTGGCGCGCCATTACCAGGTGAGCACGTCAACTTTCTGGAAGTGGGTCGATGGCTATCAGATCCGCGAAGAGTTCGAGGTGCCACCCACCGCCTACCTGACCAGCCCGACGTACCGCACCTACATGACTCGACGGCGTGAGCCGATCCCCCCACCACCAGGCTCACCCTCGGATCAACCGCGGAGGCAGCAGAAGTGACCGAGCCTCGCCCGCATCCAGGGGACTGGCGCCGCGTGTGGCGCTGGCCTGTGTGGTCTCTCCCTCCGCGGGCACTGTCCCCGATCATCGTGGTGATCGTCGCCGCGCTGCTGTTCCCCATTGTGGGAGCGGTTGGTCTCGTCGTGACCACCGACCAGCTGGCGATCGCCGCACTGATCGCCGGCCTCGGCGTCGTGCATACCGAGGTGCTCGTCGGTATCGAACGGACCCGGCGCAAGCTCTCCACGGCACGACCGGCCAACACCGGCCACACCGACCTGTCCTCGGTCTGGATCTTCGCGGCCGCACTGCTGCTCCCGCCGACCCTCAGCGCGCCCGTGGCCTTCATCGTGCACACCCACCTGTGGTTCCGCGCATACCGACCGGTCGGGAATCCTGCCTACCGCTCGATGTTCAGCAGAGCCACCATGATGCTCGCCTGCTACGGGGTGGGCGCAGTCATCAGCGGGGCGCAGGTCTCGATCGGCGACGGCGTGACAGACCTGCGTGAATTCGCCGTCGTGTTGTGCGCGCTCCTGGCCTATCTCACGATCAACACTGGGTTGGTCGTGGCGGGAGTCAGCCTCGCCGTGCCCGACGCGACGGTTCGCAGCATGCTCAGCTCCGCCGACGACAACATCCTCGAGATCTCGACCCTGGGGCTCGGCGCGGTCTTCGCCGTCATGCTGACCGGGAACTCGCCGTGGATGGTCGTCCTGCTCCTGCCGCTGCTGCTGATCCTCCACCGCGCCGTCACCGTGCAGCAGCTCGAGATGGAGGCCGCGACGGATGACGAGACCGGACTGCTCAACTCGCCAGCCTGGCATCGACGTGCGCTGCGCGAGTTGCGCAGCGCCCGCCGGTGGCATCGGAGCGCGACTCTCCTTCTGATCGACATCGACGGGTTCCGCAAGGTGAACGAGGAGCACGGGTACGCCGCGGGCAATTTGGTTCTGGCTGCCATCGGCCAGGCGCTGCCCCGCGGCGCGCGCGGGCAGGAACTCCTCGGCCGGTTCAGCGGAGAGGAGTTCGCGATCCTGGTGCCCACGGCGGTGGACGACGAGGTGTATCAGCTCTCCCGTCGCCTCAAGACCGAGATAGCCAGCCTGCGGGTCGACGTCGAGAGCCCGAAAGGGCACGCGACCGTGGAGGGGCTGTCGGCCTCCATCGGCGGGGCGCACTTCCCTGGCGACGGAGGCAACCTGGAGGAACTACTCGACGCGGCCGACCGCGCGCTGCGGCACGCGAAGCGGACAGGGAGCCTTGAACTGCGCCCACCGACGATCGATACGCCCAGCCTAGGCGACTACCGCCGAGCTCGGGCGCGCGATCACTACTGAACGAACCACCCGCTCGCCTATGTCGTTCCGACGATGCCGCGCTGCGCGGCATCGTCGGCCGCCGGGCGTGCATGCCATGTGCGGATCACCGCCGCATGCGCACCGTGAGGTCCGGAAAGGCGCGGCGAAGCGCAGCGAGCAGGTCGGTGACGCCTGCTGCGCCGTAGGCATGCACAGCCTGGTAGATAGCACCGAACACTGCCTCGGTCGGATCGGACGTGGCGCCGGCCGCCTGCACCGCGGCCAGGGCGCCGGACTGCCGCGAGACGTCGTCGTGCTGACGATCAAGCGAGGTCACCTTCGTGTGCTCGACCCGATCGTCATCGAACAGGATCCGCCACGCGCTGCCACGAGCATCGAACGGAGCCGGGAGAGGCTGCCTGTGCTCGAGCGCAGTCACCGCGTTCGCGACCCAGTCGACGTCACCCAGACCCGCGTCGGCCACCGTACGGCGGACCGTCCACAAGGTGATCGCCCGCTGCTGCGCCGGTGTGGACGCAGCGAGCGCCTCGGCGAGCCCTCGATCAAGCTTGACCACGCCAGCCGCGTTGGCGATGTCCCCGAGCGGGGCCGCCGGACGCGGCCCACCCCAGATCTGCTGCTCCTGCCACTCCTCGTGGCAGCGGCGCAGCTCCTCTCGTTGTGCCTCCTCGCGCTGCAGAGCCTCTGCGGCCCGCTGCGTTCTGCGCTGGGCGATCTCTTGATGTGAGGGCAGCCTCTGGGCCTCGGCGTGCCAGTAGCCGGCTGTCTCCGACGTCTGCTTGATGATCTCGTCGGGTCGCGGCGGGGCTGGCCAGAACTGAAGTGCGATCCGGTCCAACTCGGGGTCGCCGTCGAGGCGGGTGTCGGCGGCGAAGCCCGCGTCCAGGCCGGCAGCGCAGTAGCGCACCCGGTACGGCACCGGCTCCAGGGTGAACCGCGCGTGCACCACGCCGTCCCAGTCGATGATCTCCGCTGTTGTCCCGTCGGGCTGGAACGGCACCTCGACGATGTCGTCCCAGCGCGGGTCTGCCGGTGGCGGCTCGGGCAGCTGCTCCACCGTGAGGCCGACGCGGCCGCTGTGCACCCCGCTCCGCAGGGTCAGGGCGCCGGATGCTCCCGCACCGCACAGACCATTGCGCTGGCCAGCGAAGGCTAGCTCAGGGTCAAGTCCCGCTTCGTCGTCGCTGCTGAACAGGTAGAACGTCCAGTAGCAGGCCGGCACTTCCCCCTCGAACACCACCGCCACGCCTCTCGGCACCCCCTGGAAACCTCGCACCGGGACGGTGCGCCCGAGCACGGACAGCGCGTCCGACTCTCTGGACGATCCGCTGGATCCTCGCATCCGACACCGACATTCAGCTGATCTGCAGGCGGGCGTGCGTCGTGCCGATGCTGCGACGCCTCGCGCACAGCTCAGCAGGAGTGCGGACCGTTCGCTGCTGGGCTGGCGGGCGTGCAGTCGCAGGTGGCCGATGCGTCGCGCTTCCCGCATCGCCTGCCTTCACGGTGGCCCAACTTGATGCGATCCTGGATGGTGCCGTGTGCTGGACGATCCATTCGCGGGTCTTTCGTGCCATGACGTTCCCGGTCATCTCCGGATACGAATGCACCACGAGAACCGGGCCACAGTGCGTCACGGTGAGGGAGGACGGTCGACTCGCACCGTCTTGCGGAGACGGAAGAGCCCACCTCCCTGCATGCCCCTCGCTCTCGGGCCACCGTCACGGTTGCATCACTATAGGTATCAACCCAACGTTTTAGCGTGACGCTGCGACCTCATAGCGACAGGCAGTGTCGTAGCGCTCTACGCTCCGCGGCAGCCGCGCTCCAGGGAATGGTCGGCACTGGTGGCTCCTGGGACCTCGCGGGCAACGCTGCACCCTTCAGCTATCGCGCCGCCCGGCGACGGCTGATCGTTCCTGGCTGCCTCGCCATTCCCGGCTGCCTTCGGTAGCGGCGGCACAGCCTCATCACTCGACAGCCCTCAAGTTCGTGAGTGGTTACCCAGATCGGCGAGTCCCCTGCCCCTCGCCGCCGAACCGGAGTAGCTTCTACTCTTGTTTGGCGATCGAACACAAACATGATGGAGGCCGTAGGCGATGGCGCAGATCCGTGAGGTCCGGCTGATCGACGATCTGGACGGAGAAGCTGCCGACGAGACCGTCGAGTTCGGCGTCGATGGCCGGAACTACGAAATCGATCTATCGAAGACCAACGCGGCGCGGCTTCGTGACGCACTCGCGTCCTACGTGGCAGCCGCCCGACGCGTCGGATCCCGCCGGCGAGCGGGCACGGCTTCACGGACGGTACCGTCGCGACCGTCGACCGCCGACCGCGAACAGAACCAAGCAATCCGCGACTGGGCGCGCAAGCGTGGGATGAAGGTATCGGACCGGGGTCGCATTCCCGCCGAAGTCCTCACCGCCTACCACAAGCAGGCGAGCTAGCACCCAAGGTCGCCGGCTACCTCTCGCCTTCCTGATCGTCTTCTCGGCGAGCGCCTCGAGGAAGCCGTCGGGTGCCACCCCCTGCACCGACGGCGGCCTCTATCTTCACGCTGCCGTGACGCGCCCGCGTTGAGCAGAGCACCAGCGGAGGACCGTTCGCTCGCTCACCCCGAGCCGAGTAGCGACCGACGCAGCACGTTCGCCCGAGTTCGTCAACGCGACCGCGACGGCGATCCGCTCCGCACGCGGGGCATCGGGTCGGATCGCGAGCTCCAGCTCGGCGGCGGGCGGTCGGCGCGCCGGCTCTGGCTGGCTGGCACGCCGACCGCCCCGATCCCGGGTGGCGCGCCGGAGCTCCTGACGCTCGAACTCGTCATGGCCACCGAACACACCCACGACGTCGCGCGGCAGCGCGTACTCGAGACACTTAGCCCGGACCGGGCAGGCCGCGCAGACGGCCTTCGCCTTAGCCACCTGACGGGCGTAAGGCTCTGTCCCTGGCTGCGCAACCGGGAAGAACAGCTCCGGGTCGTCGACGTCCCCACACTTTGCGAGCAAACGCCAGTTCAGCGTCATAACTGTTCACCTCCCGGCTGCGGTTCAATCTGTCCTGCGACGTGATCACCTGAACGATAGCCGCCGCTCCGACGTCGCGTCAACACGTTTTCGCGTGAAATCTGCTCGCCTGGCTCGATGAGCAGTGGACGGCGGGCTTCGCTTGCCGAGGCAGATGGGCTGCCTGCGCCGTCCAGTCAGTCGGCCTACTGAGAGTGGGCTCGATCAGTCACAACTCGACGGCCGTGACGGGGACGACTCGCCGAGGGCAGCAGCGGTGAGCCTGAGCGTCACCGAGAGCCCCGTCGTGCACCACCCGGCCGGCGCTGCGCCCGCTGGCTCGCGCGGTGCGCGTGCTGCCACGTCGAATCCCAGCGCTCGATCATGGCGGGACTCATGGGGCGGGCGTCGTCATCCGTGGCAGCGTTGCCGAACTTTCGGATGGCCTCGTCAACTGCCTTCGTGTGGCGACGCCAGGACTTCGGGCTCGACTTCTCGCCAGTGTGTGGGTTACGGCTCATGGTGGTCCTCCCGATCGTGGGCCGACCCGCTTGTCAACCGATCGGCCTCGCGAAACCGCAATAGCTGCACCCCCGGGCGACGATCTTCATGCAGTTCGTGCAGTCCACGAATCCGCTCTTGACCTGCGACACGCCTCGCGTCCCGTTCAGGTGCTGACAGTCGCCCCACGCAAACCCAGCGGGAAGGACGTGCGACCGACAGGGCGACGGTTCGGCCGTCGCCTCCCGCCCGAGTGCGTCCTGTAGCGCATCGGCGAGCTCCCACAGGACCGAAGTCGCCGGATGCCGCCGGCGGCGCTCGATGTTGACGCGGGTAAGCAGTCGACGGAACTCCTGCACCTGGCCGGGGCTAAGGGTCCGTCCCTCGCCCTGAGAGGGCATGCCGGTGACGCTCATCGACGGGGCCTCGACGAGCGAGCAGGCGGCGCAGAACGAGCGGGCGGCGCCGTCTGCTTGATAGACGGGGCATTTGTCTTGGTCGGCCCGGACTGCGGGCCGACCGGCACCGGCACGCCGACGAAGACCGGGACGCGGTGGTGGTCGTCGTCGCAGTCCGCACCTTCGACGTAGGCGGGGGTGAGGAGTTGGCCGATGTCGGTGCGGTCGTCCTCGGTGAGGCAGTCGTCGTCGGCCTCGTACCACCTCACCGCGGTGTTGCCGGGGTGGCACTGGTCGTCGGGGGCGTGGACGGGCCGGGCGTCGAGGGTGCCGCAGACGCGCTCGGGAATCGGTGGCGCGGTGGTACAGCCGGCAATCAGGAGGATCGCGGCGAGGGTCGCGAGCATGAGCCGGAGGCAGGTCATCGCGACTGCCCCAGGAATGCCGTGGGCCCGACCAACACGCCGCGGCTCGGCCGCATGTCCGTCGAGCTCGGCGTGCAAGTACGTGCCATCGGCGGACTCGTAGGTGTCGAGCCTCATCACGTCCGCACCTCCTTCATCCTCTTCGTGAACTGCTGGCCACAGTCGATGCACCGGTAGCCCAGGCCGTCCCACTCCGCGACACCTCCGCAGCGCGTGCAGTCGCGCGGCGGAACCACCGGCCCCGGGCGTGGCTGCTTCATGACGTCCGCCTCCGTAGATCCGTTCGAAAGCTGAGCCCACCGGCGGTTGGTTGCCTCGATCTCCGCGGGCCCACTGCACGGCGTACCGCTCCTAGAGCCGCGCCACCGATCGCCTTGTCGACTGGACGGACCGTTCGCACCCGCGCCACGCCGTCTGCTTGCAGCAGGGCGTGAGGCAGGCGATCTTGCAGGGCCCGTCACGGCAAGCGTAGCGTTTTCACGCTAAAGCGTCAACACACTCGACCGGTCCCGCGGATGCCCTAAGTTCGACTGATGGGATGGTGTGGCACTCGCCGGCGGATTCGCTCTCCTTCAGACAACGCGCGCTGACTGCCGCGCCTCATCGGGAACCCGGAAGAACGTCAGGGTCAGCTGGCCATCCGCGCTCCCGCTCCCGGCCGGTCACGACCGGGCCAGCTCCAGCACGGTGTCGGCCGCCGCAAGGGCCGGGCGCAGGGCCAGCCCCACTCGCCGCACGTCGCGCAACCGAGCTCCGACTGGTGGTCGCGTCTGCAGCCGAGCGCGCCATCAGCGTCTGAGCAGTCTGGAATCTCAGTGTCGCGTTCATGACCATCGCCACGCCGATCCGGTCCACGAGCACCCTCCGGGGCAGATGCCGGGTGCCGAGCAGCGCTTGCCGCACGCGGCCAGGGCAGCGATCCACTCGCCGGCACGGTCGGCGGTCACGTCGGCGATGCGCGCAACGTCGCGGAGTCTGGCAGGCACACGGCTCAGAAGCGGCTCCGCGAGAGCAGCCTCTCGGCGGCGTCAGCTGCGGCGTGGAACGCACCCGCGATCTGCTCGGCGATCAGCTACATCACAACCCGCGCGCCTTCTTGTACTGCTCGTACTCGGCCCAGGTGATGACGGCGTTGTTGCGCGGGTGGTGGGCGTGATCTGCCCAGGACTGGCACTGGTGACAGGTCTGCCGACTGTCGGCGTGCATGCCCTGGTCTTCGAGCGCGTCATCGCGGGCGAGGGCTTTCCGAAGCTGCTCACTCATGCTCATTTGCTTGCCCTTCGCTGCCTCAGCTCTGCGCGCCTACCACCAAGAACGGTAGCGTTTTAACGCTACAACGTCAATTACCCTATTACGAGCTCCAGCTCCACCCCGGGCAGGGCCGCTGAACACCAGCCCGCGGACCGTCGTGCTGGGAGGGATGAACCCCTTGGCCCGGCGGTTCGACGGCGAGGAAGAATTGCCGGGCCAAAGGGGCGACCTCAATCGATGACCTTGAATCGGTTGTGGCCGGCATAGACGTCACCCCTGGCGGGGACGCCCGCGAGTGTCTCCCTGGCGATGTGGAAGTGGCGCTCGCCGACCTTGGTCACCTCCGTGATCCTGAACGGGGGAAGGTCACCACGTTCCACGGTGCCGGCCACGATCATGCCCGGCTCGGCGTCCATGACCTTGACATGCTTCATCTTGGTTTCCTTTCGTGGGCGACCCGCCTTATCGGGTCATGTTCAGTTGGACGCCGGGCGCCACCGGGCTGCGTGCCTGCAGCCCCCACGGGATTCGTGGACGGCCTGTTGTATTGCGGATCAGTCGAAGTGGATTCCGGTGTTGTAGGCACCGGCGTGCTCGCGCAGCCAGCGCTGCAGTTCCTGCATGTCGCGGCCGCTCATCGGCCGGTTGACAGTGGTGCTGACGGTGCCGTTGTCCAGTCGGATCACGGTGATGTCCGGATCCGGGTGGTTGAGATCGGTCGGCATTTCCCTCTCACCTCCTTCCAGTTCAGAGGTCTTTTCGAGTGACCTGCGATGTCGGCCTGCGGGATCAGAGCCGATCAGTTCGAAATTCGCTGGTCCAGCAGAGTCGCCGGCGGATGCTCGGCGTGGTTGCGCCGAGGCTCGACTCGGTTGCTCAGGTGACCCGGCGGTGTGGGTCGTCTTGCGGCGCCTAACGGGTGCGCAGGCGGCGGACCTCACGGTTGGTGCCGCTGATCAGGCCTACCTGGTTGGTGTCGACGTTTCGGCAGACCATGCTGAGGACACCCTCGTTGTCGGTGATGTTGGTGATCCTCCACCAGCCGCCGGTATGCCCGAGCACGATCTCGCCCTCGACGATCTGGTCCATACGCTTGCGGTACTCCCCCGCCATTCCCTCACTCCTTTGCGTGCGATCGTCCGCGAGCAGGCATCCGGATCCGGGCCTGGGTCCGCGTCGTTTCCTCCGAGTGGTTGCGAATCAGTCGCATCGGCAGCGCGTGATGCCGCTCTGGGCGCGCTGTCTCGTGTTGGTCGACCTGAGCAAGCCAGGGGTCCGCCACACGTCCGCGGCCGCCTCGCTCACGATCAGCTCTGGCTGCGACGGTTCCGGCGGCGAGTGATCGCGCACGCGACCGCGGCGGTGACAAATGTCCCGGCCGGAATCTGGATCTGGAGGTGGGCGGCCTGGTCG
Organism: Pseudonocardia sp. DSM 110487; assembly: GCF_019468565.1. Lineage (NCBI taxonomy): Bacteria > Bacillati > Actinomycetota > Actinomycetes > Pseudonocardiales > Pseudonocardiaceae > Pseudonocardia > Pseudonocardia sp. DSM 110487. The sequence goes on along the minus strand of NZ_CP080522.1, from coordinate 124,447 downwards.
AGGAGTGCGCGGCCGTTGATGCCACCAGCGGCAAGGTCGTGGAAGCGGCGCTTGCCGGTGGCGTCGGCGAACCGGCGGAGCAGCCGGCCGTCGTCGATCGCGGCATGCAGCACGCCTTCGACAACAGCACCGGAGAGCTGGGCAAGCAGCGGAACACGGACCCCAGCGCTGCGATAGAACGCAGCCTTGGTCACGGCCTGGGTGGCGACGTAGCTGATGACGTGGGCGGCTAGGGCGCGACGCCCTTGGGGATTGTGCTGCTGCTTGAGCGGGACTCCGTCGGGACCGCTGGGCGCGGCCCAGCGGTGCAGCTGCACGAGGTAGTCGCCGCCATAGTGGCCCGCCAGGCCGCCGACGCCGCTCAGGACGGTGGTGTGGATGCGGTCGCGCGCTGCGGTTGTCATGATGGTGCTGCTCCGTTCGCTACGAGGGGATGGGGTGTGCCCCGGGGCGGCGGGTCTGCCAGGACAAGGCCGCCCCGGGAGCTCTTCAGACAGCGCACCAGCGCCACGCCTTCGCGACTGTCCGATCCCGGACAGTCGCGAGTGGGCCAATCGAGTGATCTCGATGTCGCAGTCCGAGCCTCTGGACGAGCCCGAATCCTGAAGGTTCATGCCGGCCGCCACCGGTCGCCGGCGAGGTGGAGGCGGCGGGCCTCGGCCTCGATCTCGGCCCAGTGCCGGCCGACCAGCTTCCGGGCCATCGCCTCGGCTTGCGAGAAGCTGATGCGGGTCGCGTCGAGCACTTCCTCGGCGTGGTTGAGGTCCCAGCTGCAGCTGGACGGGAGGGACAGCCACGCGCGGCGCCGGCTCACCTCGACCCCGCCCAGCGCGACTGCCGCGCGTTGCAGCGCCAGCTTGTCGCCGCTGAGCCGCGGGGCCCAGTCGCCGTTGTAGCCGGCGTCCCAGCCTCCGAGCCAGGTATTGCGCATCCAGATCTTGTGATCGGTCCAGCCGAGCTCGCGGGCGACGATGTAGTGGCCGACCTCGTGCAGGCACATCTCCCACTTGGCTGACCAGGTGTTGACCGTCTCGCGTGCGCGCGCCACCTTGAGCTACCTCTTGCCGGGCATCTGGAGGTGGAAGCCGCCGCAGCGGGTGCAGTCGATGGGCACGGAGCCGAGGCGCTGGCCGGCTTTCTGAGCCTCGTGGATGTCGGCGAAGTAGGCGACGTACGGGCAGCGCGGGTGCTTCAGTCGCACAGGAACATGCTTCGACGGTCGGTGGGCGTTCATCGGTGGTGCCCCGTTTCGGGGCGCGGGCCGGGCGGGCCGACTTGTCGACGGCTCGCGCGCGGGCGGCGGGCTGGGTGAATGCCTGTCATTTGGGGTCTCCTGAAGTCGCCCCTCGTGGGGCAGGTGGATGGAGGAAGGACCCACTGGCCGGGCGAGTCGACGTGGCGGAAGAGGCGCTCGGCCAGGGGGCGTCAGAGCCGGCGCTGGTTGATGCAGCGGGCAACCTGCTGGGGCGTGAACCCGAGCGCGGCCAGCTGCTGCCAGCACTGCTGCACTTCGCGTGCGCGGCCGGCGTGGGCGCGGTCCGGGCGCGGGTCGGCGCCGGCAGATGTGGCGGCGACGATCCGGTCGTACTCGGCGCCCAGCTGGCGGCGGGCGGTCTGCAGCTGCTGGATCAGCTTCCGGGCCGCCGGGGTCAGCTCGGGCGCGCCGGAGCTCGTCCGGCTGCCCGTGGCGGGGTGGGCGAGGGTTGGGCTCATCGATGTCCTTGGTGTGACGGCCGCGCCGGCGCTGGCGCTCGGCGTGACTTCCTGGTCGGCGCAGTCCAGGGGCGTTCGGATCGCGTCGGCCACCCGTCCGGCCAGGGAGCTGGCCTGGTCGAGCCCGCCGTCGACCGGCAGCCCGGTCAGCAGGACGGCGAACTCGTCCCCGTGCAGGCGGACCGGCAGTGCGCCGACCGGCTCGACGGCGGCGGCGAGCCGGTCGGCGACGTGCTGCAGCACCAGGTCACCGACGGCGTGCCCGTGGGTGTCGTTGACCTGCTTGAAGTTGTCCAGGTCCAGCAGCAGCACCCCGACCGCGCCGCCGCGTTGCCGGCGAATCGCCCACTGGAACCGCCGGGTCAGTGCGTCGCGGTTCGGCAGGCCGGTGAGCCGGTCGGTGTGCAGCAGGCGGCGCAGCCGCTGTCGGGCATGCTCGGAGAGCACCCATCCGAAGGTGGTCACCGATCCGAGCAGCAGCGCTCCGACTGTCACGGTCGTGCTCACGAGCCAGTCCCTGAGCTGGGCGCGCCTCGGCGGCGGTTCTCTTCCCGGCAGGCGCCGCAGTGCTGCTCGTGGACGCAGGACATGCAGTCGTAGGGGCAGCAGCACACGTACCGCAGCGCGCGGCGGAGCAGTCGAGTCATCACCGGTCCTCGATCCACTCGACCGTGCGGCGCAGCACGATCACCTGATGACTTGGGAACAGGCGTCGCAGCTCCGCCTTCCGCTTCTGGACATCCCGCGGCGAGGTGAACAGCTCACGCGTGGGCGCGCCGAGCATCTCGCCGTCGTACAGCAGCGCGACGGCCCACTTGTCGGGCTCGTCGAGCGCCGCGGCGGCGGTTGACGCTCGGCTGGACATCTGCGCGCTCATCGGGTCGCGCCTCAGTCCCCGGCCCTCGCGACCTCGATCGCCGCCATGTAGGCCCTGTGGCACGCGGCGCTGCTGCACAGGTTGCCGATCGCGCCCTGCCCCAGCTTCTTGCCGCAGGCCGCGCACCAGTCGCGGGTCCGCATCGTCTGGAATCCCCGCTTGTCGTTCGTGCCGGCGCGCAGCGCCGCCCGCCCGGCCGACTTCAGGAGGTTCTCCACAAGCCCCATTTCGATCTCCATTTCTTTGAGGGGATGGATCTCCTCGAGGCGGCGGGGTCTGCCAGGACAAGCGCCGCCGCGAGGAAAGGCCCAGCGAGGGCCCGTTATCGGGTGCGGCCGATGCCCAGGGCGTCGGCCGCTGCCCGGCCTGCCCGCGCGAGCGACTGCCGGGTCTGCTCCCGGAGCCTCACGCGGCCAGGCCGGGCGATGCGGTCAGGTCGGAGCGCCGCAGTGGCGCCAGCCAAAGCAGGCCGCACACGCGCGGCAGCGCCAGCGGCAGTGATTCGGAGCCCGCGCGCGCTCGGGACGTCCGGCGGGTCGCGCAGGACGAGCCCGGCGAGTGCCACGACGAGCGGGAGCAGCGCGAGCACCACGGCATGGGGGCCGGTGTCCCAGATGGTTCCGGCGACCACCGCGGGGAGGTTGAGGATCATCACGGACCCTTCCGCGAAGTTGAGGTTGACGTCGACGCGCAGCTGGCTGCGTCGACCGCCAGCGCTTCGTTCCTGCTACTAGTTTGACCGCATCAACGGCATAACGTCAAGAGGTTTTCACGCTAAAAGAGCAGCGCGCTGCCGCCTTCGCCGCGGGCGCATGGCCATCACGGCGGGATGGCCGGGTTCAACCTGGGCGAGTCTCCCGCTCGCCGGAGGCACTGGTGTCGGTCCCAGTCGGCCGCCAAACACCACGAGGCCCTCGACCCACCCCACAGGGTCGAGGGCCTCGTCGGTGCCCCCAACGGAATCTGCGACAACCGGCCCTGCGCCTGTGCTCCTGACGCTTCACCCAGCGCTTTAGGACCCGCGCGGGGTCCCGACGCCTCTCCCGAGCTGGCAGATCCCGATCAACGCGACTCCGGGCGGCGTCTGGGCGGCCGCGACGTCGTCGTTGCGGGTCGCTTCCGGGGCGCGGGGAAGCAGGAGCATCCGGACGCAACACCGCATAGCTCACGAGGCGGGCATGCACCCACCAGCCCTCGCCAGACCTGTGCCCGCAGATCCGCTGGTTTCCGTCGTCCCACGCCGGTGGCTACAGAGGCGAGCGCGCGCTCATCCAGACGTGGATGCGGCGCGGGTCATGGTCGGAACTCGATCCCTGGGCCAGCGGCGCGCGCCGTGCCGGGATCCGAGCACCACCGAATGACTCGATGTTGTTCGTCCACCGCGGCGCGAGGGGGCACCGCCTTGAGCCCGTCGGTCGTGGTCCACCAGCCCGTTCGGTGCCGGGACAGCAGGCGCGAGGTGCCGCGCTGTTGAGGCGGTGTGGCGGACCACCGCTCGTTGGCGAGCTGGCGAGCGAGCTCGAGGTCATGTGTGCGGCGCACCAGCACGGTGACGACGCGCTCGTGCGGGTACCAGAGCAGGTCAGCGCGCGGGGCCTTGGCCTGTACGACCTTGGTGCCGTCCGGTCGGACAACGACCTGCCTGGATCGGCGGCGTTTGGCCTCTGCGGCGAGCAAGGCCCGGAACTCGCGGATCCACGCGACGTCGACCTCGGTCAGTGCGCCGGCAGCGACTGCTTGCTCGAGGGTGGCGTCGTCGACCGGGCCCGACCAGCAGCCGGTGCGACGGGTGGCCGGGCCGCGGCGGCCGGGAGGGGTGCGCGGCCCAGCATCCAGGTCGGGGCGCGCACGCTCCCCCACCGCGGCGGCATACTCCGCCCGGCTCTCCGCGGCTACCTCCTCGGGAGGTCGGAGCGGATCGTCCGGGCTGCTACTAGCCACGCCCGGCCCACTTCTCGCGGAACCGGTTCGCCCACCCGGGCTCGTTCACATCGGGCTGCTCGGACAACGGCTCGATCACGCACTCGACGAGCGGCTCTTCGATCTCGAGCTCGTCGCAGCGGGCTTCGCCGGCTTCCTGGTCGTCGGTGTAGACCACGATGAAGTGCCCGTCGCGGTCCGGGACGGGCTCTGGTTCCGGCCCGGGGCCGGGCCCGCGGACGGGCAGCACGCCAAGGCCCGCGGACGGGACCATGCGCTCGGCGTGGGTTTCGCTGGTGCACCCGATGATCAGTGTGACGGCGAGGGCGGTGAGAGCGATCTTCACGGCAGGTTCTCCGCGGACCCGTCGTCGTCGAGCCAGCTGCAGGCCTCGCGCCAGATCCGTGAGACCTGCCCGTAGCCCTCATCGGCAGGTTGTTGTTCTCCTGTCCAATCAGCTCCGCGAGGGCGTATGGATTGGTGGGTACCGGGTCTAGCGGTGTGACGCCGTGGGGTGCCGGTGACCAGGTGATCGTCGTGCCCTCAACGTGCTGAGTGTTGTGCAGGTCGTCGGTGAGCGACCAGGAGGCGTGCTCGGCTTGGTGCCGGAAGGCGAACCCCAGGTGCACGTCCGACAGTCCAGGGCGACGCACGGTAACGACGAACGGGTAGGCCGGGGTCTCGGCGGTTGCAGCGATAGCACTAACTGGCTTCATGATCGGTTCTCCCAGAGTCGTCGCCAGGGTGTGGGCTGGGCCTCGCGCCCACCGGTGCCGTCCTCGTCTCTGAGCCGGAGCAGCATCTCGACATCGGACGGGATAATCTGCCCCCGCCGCACGCACCAGTCCCCCGTGTCAGCATGATCGTCGTGCTAAGGGGGTCGGGATCATGGCAATCCTCCTCCTTCGTGGGCTGGCGTCAGGACCGGAGGGCGGGCGTCAGTGGTGCGGACGCCGAATGTGCAGGCGGTGGGTCGCCTACAGCAACTGCGACCGGCCCTACGGCAGCCCCTGCGCCCATGAATTCGCGTGCGTTCGCTTCCCCCTGCTCCGACCGGAACCTAGCCGCCTGCCCCCTTGCTGCGTGAGCTCGACGCCAACCTGACCGAGCGGATCGCCGAGGCCCGCGAATGAGTCTGGCTCGGCGAAGTCGCCGGCCTGCAGGAAACGCTGGTCGCATTGCGCACCAAGACCCAGCACGCCGAACGCCTCGCCGCGTCTAGCGTCACCGACACCCCCGGCGGCACTGGCCTGAGCTGAGAACCTGATCAGCCACCGGCGACACCCGCCCTGGCGCGCGGCCGCGGGAACTCGTCCCACATCCGTCCGTCCAGCCGCCGCCCGGCGGCCGACTTGCCGACCCGAACCATCGCGGCCGAGCCGATGTGGCCAACGCTGGCCGGCCCGTCGAATGCCACGGCTTGACGGCGCTGGAAGGCGTCGCCAGCCTCGGCCGGACGCCACGCTCCCCACTGCTTGAAGAAGAACGCCACCCCAGCGGCCTGGCACTGATCTCGCAGGGACCTGGCCCAGTCCGGGTGCATCGGCCGCGCCTTCGGCCCGGACTCCCCGCCGGCGATCACCCAGTCCAGACCGTTGCCCAGCCACGACCGGATGTCCAGCGCGCCCAGCAAGGGCTCACAACTGGCGAAGCGCACCACGGCGGGGGTGTCGGCCAGCAGCGGCAGCCGCACCCGCGCCCACCGTTGGCTCTCGGCCGACACCCCGAGCCAGGCATTCGGCAGCACGCCCGACATCCCCGGTGCCGCGGCCACGTCCTCGCGGTCGCACCAACCCCGCTCGGCCGCCGCCTCGATCCAAGCAACCCGCTGATCCCGGTCGCCCCACCGGCGCAACCAGCTGCGCATCCGTCCCGGCCGCTTGGTCAGGATCTGATACGTGTGACACGGGCTCAACGACGAGCTCGACCGGCTCGCCGGCGAGGTCCAGAACATCGTCGTCCACACCGCCGCGACGAACTCGTCCGGCACCGCCTCGTGCCACAAGTCGGACATGCTGTTCACGAACACGCGTTTGGGCTTGCGCCAGCGCAGCGGCAACCCGAGCCGCTGCGGCCACAGCCGAATGTCGAAGCCCTGCTCGAATGGGTGCCCCGGCACGCCACGCCACCGCTCAGCGAACGTCTTGGCATAGCAGAGGTCGCAGCCCTCGGAGACCTCGCTGCACCCGGTCACGGGGTTCCACGTCGCCCCAGCCGTCCCGTCATCGCCCCGCGCCCACTCGATCTTCGTCGCGGTGCTCATAGCTCGCCTCCTGCCCAGTCGGGCCTGGACAACGGGGTCGGCACGAGACCAGCCCTCAGATAGAGCGGGTGCCGAGGCTGACCGTCGTCGGTCACGGCGAGCTGATACGGGCGGACCCCCTGGCCTTCCAGCAGGTCCAGCACCGCACGCCCACGGTCGCCACCGCGCGCGCCCCACGCGACGACGGTCATCTCCTCGTCCGCGCATCGAGACAGGTACGCGTCGTTCTCCGGGCCGATCGGATCCGCATGGCGATCCAGTTCGGACGGATCAGTAGCGCGAAGCGCGAACAGGTTGCGGATGATGATCCCGCCGAACCCCCACCCCTTCGCGAATCCGATGCACCGGCGCACCGTCCGGTCGTCGACATCGGCGTCAGCGGTCGATGGGTTCAGCATCACCCAGCCGACCAGTGAACGGCTCGACCACCGCCGTGTGAGCTCATAGCGGTAGGTGCCACACGGACTGAGGACCGCCGACTTCTGCAGCTCAACCCCGAAGAGCGGCATCGTGTCGCTCACGGCCGCCCACCGCCTTCGGACCGGTTTCGGAAGGTGATCAAAATGCTTGCCCTGAAGGGTTTGTGCGGAGGGCGGCTGGTGCAGAGAAAGTCGGCCCCCTCGATTGTTGTTGTCGCACTCATCTGCTCTCCTCGCACGGAGGGCGACTGGGTGACAAGCCAGGCTCGATAGGCCCGTTCACGGAACCCCTGGGACCCGTCCCTGGTGGCGCAGGCGTGCATGTCACCTGCGGCGGTTGCGGCTGCGGCCGGACACGGTGTGGGTGTCGGCGTCAACGTCCACGCCCGGGTTAGCGGTGATGTCGATGTCGCCCGAGACGGACTCAGCGCGCACCTGGGACGTCTCGACCGCGTGCACAGCGATGTCGCCGGCGACAGTGTTGATGGCCGCGCGACCGGACAGTTGAGCGACGGTGACATCACCAGAGACGGAATGCGCGGTCACGTCGCTGGTGATGCCGATCCGAAGGTCGCCCGACGTGGTGCGGTGCCTCACGGTGGCAGCGGCGCTGACCTGCACGTCGCCGGACACGGTGTTGGTCCCGACTGCGCGGGCCTCACCGTGGACGGTGAGGTTCGTGGCCTGGCCGGCCACGATGACGGCCGATCCCTTGGGCAGGCGAGCTGTGATGCGAAGGGCACCGCCACGGTGTACGACGCCGGCCGCGCTGATCAGGCGTCCGTTGACGATCGTCACGTCAGCGACGCTCCCAGTGACGATCACACCGCCGGTACCGGAGACGATGATCGGGTCGCCGTCGACGACGATCGGGTGACCTGCGCTCTTCGGGCCCGGCACCCGGACGGTGAACCGCTCGGCATCGCTGGTGGCAGTGGTGCGCTCGATCAGCCGCAGAGCCTCGCGGTCCTGTGGATCAGCGGCTTCCAAGGTGACCACGGCGGTGTCGCGGTCTTCGCAATGGACCGTCACGGCTGCAGCTGGAACATCCAGGTCGAATGCCGGTGGTCCTACTCCGGTGTGAGTGATCGTGCGCATGAACGCCGCCTCCCGTTGATGGCTGCGACCGCTGCCGGGAGTCGCCCAGCACTCAGGAAGCGCACACGCGGCGGCCGCTGAAGTTGCACTCTCCTCAGCCTGCCCCGAAGACGTGTTCCCGTCAAGCCGTTTTCACACTATTACACCGGCGGTAGCAGCACAGATCCTAGTCTCGGGTCGCGTTGCATGCAGTCCACATCCAGCTGCGGAGCCCCCTGAGACGGCCTGTACGCGGGATCGAACCTCAGGCCTGGGACCGCCGGCGAGCGCCGTGAGCCTCCACCGGACAGCCCGCCGAGTACGGCGGCGCCGTGGGCGGCAGTCGACGGAGTCCGGGGCGTCGGAGGAGGCATCAGCAGGGCGTCGGGACCACCGGCATCGCAGCGCGCCGGGGTGACAAAGGTATGCGTGGACAACGTCGTGCCGCCCGACCTACCTACAGGAATAGATCTACAGGTGAACTACAGGCAGAAGATCAACATGGGCTGTGACCACTGCGTCCACACCGGGTCAGATACAGAGATATGCGTGCTGTGTGACAGAGGTATGCGTGGAAGGCCGGGTATCGGTGACAGAGGTATGCGCGCGCCGGTGACAGAGGTATGCGTGGACAACCTCCACCGAGGGCCCCGGTGACAGAGGTATGCGTGGCGGAAGCTACAGAGTTATGCGTGGATGACTCGCCGATGGTGGGTGCTGCGCAGGTCGAGACGATCAGCTGTGCCATGCTGCCCGCCATGACGGCGCAGCCGGGTCCGCGGCAGCTTGAGCTGCTCAAGGCTGCTGCTGAGCTGTGGGATCAGGACGGCTCGGAAGATCCGCGCTACCTCGCGAGGCTGTGGTGCCAGACCACGCTGCCCTACCGCGACCCGGGCGACGTGCAGCACTGGGGTCGCCGCAACGGCGACCTGTCGCTGGTCGTCCAGCCAGGTGTCACGATCGACGAGGCCGGTCAAGCCCACTCGGTCGGCTACCCGTATGGCACCGTCCCGAGGCTCGTGCTCACCTGGCTGTCGACCGAGGCCGTGCGCACCCAGTCTCCCACCCTCATGCTCGGGGACTCCCTGTCCGCCTTCATGCGTGATCTCGGTTTGAAGCCGACGGGTGGCAGGAACGGGTCGATCACCAGGTTGCGCAAGCAGCTCGAGCGACTGTTCTTGGCAACGTTGACCGTGCGCTGGGATGGCCCCGACCAGTCCCGGCAGACCGGCGGCAGGCTGAACGTCGCGAGCAGCTACGACCTGTGGTGGCACGATCAGCGGCCGGGTGAGCCGACGCTCCTGCCGTCCGTCGTCACCCTGAGCGGGGAGTTCTACAAGGAAACCGTCGAGCACCCCGTGCCGCTCGACATCAACGTGCTGCGTGCGCTGCGCGGCAGCGCGTTGCGGTTGGACATCTACGCATATCTCTGTCACCGCCTGTCCTACCTGCGGCGCACCACGACCATCCCCTGGGACGGCTTGCGCGGACAGTTCGGGTCGACCTTGGGTGCCGACAAGAACGGCCGCGCTCGGTTCCGGCAGGAGTTCGAACGCAACTTGAGTCAGGTCCTGCTGCTGTACCGGCACGCGGACGTCGACTCGACGTCCGCCGGCCTGGTGCTGCGGCCCTCGCCCACCAGCGTGCCGATGCGGTCACGCAGGTCTCTGCGGTAGATCGGCCAGGCCGATCCCGCCGTTACTCCCACGGCAGCGTGCCCGCGTTGTCAGGGTCCGGGATCAGCGACGTGATCTCGGTGTCGCCGTCAACGTGCATGTCGCCGATGACGAACTGCAGATCGTCATCGAGCTCCGGCAGCGTGACGCGGATCAGGTCGCCGGCTTGGAACTCGAGCTCGTCCGCCATCGGATCACCCTCCTCTGGTCAGAGCCTCACCTCGGACGCTAGTCGCTGCGGATGGGCGGCGCAGTCCTCGACGCACCTCAGCCGACGCCGACCGGGGACGAGCTGCCCTACGGCCGCGCCGCCGCCGGGACGCCCGAACACGCCAGCTCGAGCGCATGCTCACCGAGCTCCGGGGCGAGCGCACCCTGGCCGCCCGACCTCGGCACGCCCGACGACATCGACGGCTCCGCCGCCGCATCACCACCCTCGCCGAACGCGTCGTCGAGGTGACCGCAGAGGTGGAGGAACGCACGCAAGACCTCGTCGCCGCCCGCCGCACCAATCGTGAACTCATGACCCCCTTGACCAGGACACGCTGACTGCGGCAGAGGGCTGATCAGCCTGGATCTGCTGGGCCTCGAGGAGCCCGGCTTCGGGCACTCCGCGAACGGCCCGCACGAGCTCGGCGATCGCCCGCAGCACCGCGGGCTGCTGCTCGCCCCGGGTGAGCAGCAGGACGACGATCACGATGACGACCACCCCGGCCGGCCACGCTGCGATTGCCAGGATCGCCGGCCACAGCGACTCGGCGTTCACCGCGATCATTGGCCGATCCCCGACGCCGGGCGCGGGTCCTGCGCCTGCAGCATCCGCACCCGACGCATGACCTTGGCGCGCACCCGCTCAGACACGCCCTTCGCGTCCGCGGGCAAGTAGCCGCAGACGATGGCGGCTTCGCTCCACGACCTGGTGCGCCCACGGGCAATGACGACCTGCGCCTCCTCGGGGCTCAGATCGCTCACCACGATGGCCAGCCTCATGTCGTCGAAGATGTTGAGAGCGGTGAGCGCGAGCGTCTCCGCCGAGGGTGCCTTCGGCAGCATCCCGGCCGCCTTCTCCTCCCCGAGGATCGACGGCAGCGTCTCGAGGGGAACCACCGGCACGTGGTTGAGCTCGGTGCCGGCCAGCGGACGCCGCCCACGACGGTAGTGTCGGTTGGTCTTCTCCTCGATCAGCTCCACCAGTTCGAAGGCGGTCTCGGGGCCGAACGGTGCGAGGTCGAGGAATAGCAGCACGTCGAGGCCGGCATGCAGCCGAGCGTTGCGGTTGCTGCGGGGCAGCTCGATGAACTCATCGAAGAACGCGGCGGTCCGGTTCAGGTCGCCGCGCATCGCGGCATCCTGGGCGGCCAGCACGGCGAGGAACAGCTGCTGGCGGAACAACCGTGCCGCCGCCACGGCCCGGCGGCCGATCTCGAGGGCATCGGTTACATGGGCCGAGACGGAAGCGGCCGACCTGAGCAGGGCCACCAGCTGCGGCTTCCGCATCGAGAACTCGGCCAATTGCGAGGCGAACAGACTCGACGCCGGCGGCACGGGCACCAACGGCGGCAGCGCCCGCGCGAGGTGCTCGAGGGTCCCTGTGATAGCCCGCAGTGAGTCCACGACCAGCGAGGTGTCCACCATCGCAGCGTTGGCTATGTTCGCGGCGAGACGCGCGGTCGGCATCTCGACGATCGACTTGGCCAGCGCCACGGCCGGAGCGCGGCTCAACTCCTGCGTCTTGGCCGCTTGCGCGGCCATGGACTGCTCATGGATCCGGCCTAGCTGATTGGCGGTATCGAGCACTCCGCCAGGGGCGGTGAGGCTTGCCACGCTCGTCGCGAGCATCGCCGAGTGCAGCCACGCCGAGACCGGAGCGATGGTCTTGACGATGCGAATGCGGCGCGCACGCGCCATGTCTGCGGCCCGCTGGGCCTGCCGAAGGTGGGCTGCCACAGCATTCTTCACGATCCGTGACTGCTGCATCGGCACGGCTGGAGCCGGCTTGTCGACGGCGCTCGTGCGCCGCCGCGCCTGGGCAGGGTCCGAGCCACCCGTGTTGGCGGCGGGACCGTCGCTGATGGCCTCTGCGACGAATGGGGTGTGGGCGGGCGGGGAGACGGTGAGCTCGGGGGAGTCAGTCATGAACTGGCTCAGCTCCTTTCTGGTGTCTTGCTTTCTCCCCTCCCAGGCCAGATCGGGTAGTTCTCCGAGTCTCGACCGGAAAAGTAGCGCAGATCACATCCGGCGGCCTGGCTCCGCGAGCAGTGTCCCCTGCCGCACCGACCGGAGGGCCATAGACACGAACGTGTGTCGGGGTTGCGTGCGACGACACGCTGACGGGACGGCTGTCGCGCACGCTCATGATCCGCGTGAATGCCGATGAGCGGCAGTGACCAGCGCCCCTCACAGACAGACGTCGGGGGCTCCCTCCCCTGGGAATTTCGGCTACGGATCGACCCGCTCGGGCAAGGTGACACCCTCCGCCGCTACCGCGGCGTCCACCGTCGCACCGGCCGGGGCGTCACCGACGAGGAGCCACTCGATCCGCACTGGCGTGCCCGACTGCTGGGCAAGGTCGCGCACGTCACGGAGAATGGCGCCTACCAGGTCGGCCAGGTCCTCGGTGTTGTCCTCTGTGGCCTCGACGCTGCCCGCTGGCGCCCACTCGGCTGCCCAGCTGACCGGATCCTCCGGATCGTCGACGACGATGCGCTGTAGCTCGACCTCGAACAGCTGCTCCTGGCCAGTCACGCTCCGATCATGGCATCAGATCATGCGGTGTCGGGGGACGGTCGCCGCGATAAGGCACCGGGACCAGTTCATCGACTCCGGCCGCTGGTACGAGGTCGGCGTGACGCAATGGCACCTGATCGAGCCGCGCAAGTGAGGGCTATCTCGGACACGATCCGGTTCGACACCGAGCGGCAGAAACCCCGAGCGCGTCCGCTCCCCGGCTGGCGTGGCCTGGGCTCCGCAGGCGGCGTGAGGTGGTTCGACGAGATGCTGGACGAGCTGATCAGCGAGCACAGCCTCGACGAGGGGATGGCTTGGGCTTCGGCCAGGGCGCTCAGCCGGTCGGCCAGAACGCCCGGCTCATCCTGCCCGTTCGGCGCGTATCAGGCGACTAAGGTGTGTCCTCTTTGCGCTTGGGAGGACCAATGCACGCCACCTTGCTGTTCGTGCACGGCACCGGGGTCCGTGCCAAGAATTATGCAGCCACGCTGAAGATCATCCAGGCGCAGGTGGCGACGCGCGGGCTGCCCCTAGAGGTTCACGGTTGTTTCTGGGGCGCCGCCGAGGGCGCGCGGCTCCATGCGGGCGGGGCGTCCATCCCGGGTTACGACGAATCAGGTGGCGAGGCTCCCAGCGAGGCCGACGAGCTGATGGCGCTGTGGACTCTCCTCTACTCCGATCCTTGGTACGAGCTGCGGTTGCTGCGGCACCGGCCCGTCGTGGGTTCGGTCCCGTTCGGGCAGGAGCCACCGTCCGTGCTGTTGCGCCGTGCGGTTGACGAGTACGAGCCGTCCGACGAGCTGCGGGAATGCTTCGCGAGCGCCGGGCTCGATCCTTTCCTCAACGACGCCTTGAAGCGCCTGCGCGCGGCACCCGAGCTAGGCGACGCCGTCGCCACCGCATCCGCCGACCCGCTGGAGCACCGTCGTGCCATCGGGCGGGCCCTGGTCGCGGCCACGCTGACGATGGCCGAGGACGCCGGTCTGCCTGCCATCGACGGCGAGACCCGAGACGCGCTCGTCCTCGCTGTCACAACCGAGCTGCGCGGCCACGGTATGGGCGTCGGGTCGTTCCTCCTGCGGCCGGTCAAGGGCCTGGCGTTGCGCATGGTCACGCACAAGCTCACCGGCGACCGCGGCAGCTTGAGCGACGCCGCCTCGCCCGCCGCCGGAGACATCCTCCGCTTCCTCGCACATGGGAGCGGTGCGCGGGCCTTCGTGAAGCGCGCGATCGGGGACCTTGGCCCCGGCCCGGTGTTCCTGCTGGCGCACTCACTGGGCGGGATCATCTGCGCCGACCTCCTCGTCCGCGAGCAGATCCCTGGCGTCGCCGGGCTCGTAACGGTGGGGTCGCAGACCCCCTTCATGTACGAGATCGGCGCGTTTCCTGCCCTCGCCCATCCGGACCCGCTGCCGGACCACATGCCACAGTGGCTCAACGTTTACGACCGGCGCGACGTGCTCTCCTACCTCGGGGCGGGCGTCTTCGGGGATCGAGTGCGCGACGTTCGCGTCGACAACGGGGCGCCGTTCCCGCAGTCGCACAGCGCCTACTGGACGAACCGTCAGCTGTGGTCGGCGATCCGGGAATTTGTCACGTGAATGCAGCGTCGCCCCAGCGGACGTCCGTACTGGCGGTCGGCATCGAGCGCTACGACTGGGGTAGCGCGCTCGACCTGCCCGGTGCGGCCGATCACGCGGTGCGGTTCGCGCGGTGGGCCGCCGGGCGGGGCGTGCCAACGGAGCGGATCCGTCTGGCGTGCTCGTGGCTGGAGCCGCCGGCGGCCGAACCGGTGCCCGGCGCCGTCGGCGTCGGCACCACGCGGGAGGCGCTGGAGAAGGCTCTCTACTCGCTCATGGACGAGGGCGGTGACCTGCTGCTTCTCTACTGGTGCGGGCACGGCGTGACCGAGAAGAGCACCGAACGTGCATTGTTCACGTCCAACGCCATGGAAATTGCGAAGCGGAACTTGCTGCTGGGCGAGATCCAGCGGCTGGTGACGTCGTCGACCGGCGCTGGCTTCGCGCAAGTCGTCGTCGTGGTCGACGCATGCGCCAACTTCCTGGAGCAGCTAAACGCCGAGCGCAGCCTGCCGGAGGTCAGGTTCGGCGAGCTGGTGGCGCGCGAAGTGCCACAATTCCTGTATCTGTCCACCGACCTCGGCCAGATCGCCGAGATCGACCCGCAGCTGCGGCGCGCGACCTTCTCGACCCACGTCATCGAGTGGCTGGAGAAGCACGGGGACAACCTCCCACCGGACATGCAGAGCCTGAGCCGCGACGTGGATGCCGCCTTCACACAGCGCGCGGAGGCAGGCGGCTTTCGGCAGCGGCCGGTCCGCGTCGTCGTCGGGTTTGTGGGAGGCCGGGCCGGGTCGGTGGTACCGCCGAGGGACATCACCTACAGGGCGAAGCCGGTCGCTGGTCATCTGCAGTTCTCGCAGCTACGCCGCCTGACCGACACCATCGTCGCGAGCGGCCTGCTGGCCAAGGGACATGAGCCGCCGGGACTGGCGGCGGTACTTGGCGCCGCGGGCGACGCGGAGTCGCGCGTCGCCGCAGCGTTGACGCAGGGGCGCGGCGAGCCGCTGCTGCATGCGCTGTCGGTTCTGGTCGGCGACGATCCCGATCGGGCCGCGGCGTACGCCGAGGTGTCCGCGTGCTGGGTGCGCCAGCACCGGACGGCTCCGCTGCTGCAGACCTTCGCGCGTGTCACGCGCGAGGAGATTCTCACAGCGCTGCACCGAGCCCTGCCGCTCGGCACGGTCTCGCGTGCACGGGATTTCGCCGACGCCGTGGAGCACGCCGCGTCGCTGACACTCTCGGCACCAGATGGCGTGGACACACTGCACCGCATGGTCGCGATGCTGGAGCGGCTCACCGGGACGGCCGTGGACGAGTCGTGGTTCGCATTGGACGACCACCAGCTCGCGCAGCTGCGCCAGCAGGCGGTCGGCTGGCTGGCGGCGGCACCGGCCCGCGTCGTCATCGACCTGCGGTCGGGTGGATCGCCAGCTGGTGTGCCGGTCCTCCCCAAGGAGGTCGTCGCGCACGTCGGGCGGCGCGTCGGGGGCGAGCTGCGCTGGAGCCGCCTGGACGCCAGGAGCGGTACCGGCGGGGACGGCAGGCCGACATTGCAAGGCGTGCAGGCCGCGGTGCAGGAGCTCCTGGACCGCGTGTACGACGAGGGCGAGACCGCCTTGACTGTCGGCCTCCTCGTCCCGCGGGTGCTGCAGGACCAGTTTCCGGAGACCTGGCCGCTCCTGCAGGATCAGGCCCCGTCGCGCTCGCTCGGCGTCGAACATCCTGTGGTCCTCCACAGCGGCGAGCGTCTCGCCGTGCGCGCCAAGACTAAGGCGATCTGGCGGCAGCGCGCCGCAGATGTGCAACAGGCGATCGCGGCCGCCACTCCCACCATCGCCTGGGTCAAGGACGCGGACCGGGCAGATCCGCAGGGCGTCCGGAACGCTGTCGAGGCCGCTACTGCCGCGGTGATCGCGCTCGAGTTCGTGCCCGACCCGGCATCGGACGACCTCTCGACGGACGCGATCATCGCAGCCGTCATGGCCGGTGCGCCGTATGTGATCTGGACGCAGAGTGCGCCGCAACACTGGGAGGCGGTGTACAGGGAAGTCTGCGACCTCATCGAGCTTGGGCCGTTCGCTGACGTCGCGCTGCGACTGCATCAGATCCGCAAGCAGCGCCCGGAGACGCTGACCGCTGGCCTGCGCGTGCTCTGGGACGATCCGGACCTGCTCGCGCCCGTACTGCCGCTGCGCGGTGCGGCGACTCTCGATCCCACGGGACCAGGAAGTGGCTAACTGGAATGGCTGACTGGCAGATCTACACAGGGACGGCGGAGCCGCACCGGGCCGCGATTCCGGCGGCACCGCCGTGGCGGACGTTCGGCGATCCAAAAGCCGGCCACCAGATGGAGCTCCCGGCACCCGAGAGCGAATCCGAGACCGCGGCGACGTTCCAGGCAACCGGCGAGATGGTTGATGCCGTCAACGCGGCGCTCGTCCTGCGCCGCCCGTTGCTCCTGACTGGGCGCCCGGGCTCGGGCAAGTCGTCGCTGATCGATTCGGTCGCCCGCGAGCTGGAGCTGGGACGCGTGCTGCGCTGGCACGTGACGTCGGCGAGCACGCTCACCGATGCCCTGTATCGCTACGACGCCATCGGCAGGCTGCAGGCACACGGGCTGCGTCGCGAGCAGAGTGACGGCAGGGTCGTCGACGCCCCGGAGATCGAGGACTACCTACGACTCGGGCCGCTCGGAACGGCCCTGCTGCCTTCGCTCAGGCCACGGGCACTCCTCATCGACGAGATCGACAAGAGCGACATCGACCTGCCCAACGATCTGCTCAACGTCTTCGAGCGCGGTGAGTTCGACGTGCCGGAGCTCGCGCGGATGGGTACCGGGCCGGTCGATGTCCGCGTTGACGGCGGCGACGAGTCGTACCCGATCGAGAACGGTCGCGTACGCTGCACCGAGTTCCCATTCGTCGTATTGACGAGCAACGGCGAGCGCGACTTTCCCGCCGCGTTCTTGCGCAGGTGCATTCGGCTAAGAATGCCGGACCCCACAGTCACACTGCTGACCGACATCATGATCGCGCACCTTGGCGCGGTGGCGGCGGCGGAGAGCGACGCCCTGATCAAAGACTTCGCAACGCGGGCGAAGGCAGACCGCGCCTACGCGACGGACCAGCTCATGAACGCGGTCTTCATGGTTACTGGCGATGGAACCCCGCCCGGTGAGGAGGAGCGGGCGCGTATGGTCGAGCTGTTACTGAAGAAGCTCGCCACCGATGTCGTCTGAGCACCCGAACCTCGCCGCGTTCGTCACCGCACTGCGATCTCCCGAGGCCAGCATCGACGTTGACTGGCGCGACCTCGCGGACATGTTGTGGCTGGCGAGGTCGTCGACCTCACCCGGCGCGCACGCTCCCTCGACTGAGAACGCGGACGATCCGGACGCCGGCCGGCTAGGTGAGGCGGCTTCATACGAGACGGCGGGCACGAACGCGGGAGGCCGTCCGCCCGGAGCGGGTGTCAGGCCGGCATCCGAGGCGAACACGCAAGGGTGGCGGCTGTCGGAGACGACCGGTGGAGAGGCGGGTCAAGAGGGCACCGGTCTCGATGCCGACGCCCCGCCCTGGCTCGCCCTCCCGGGCCGAGCGGAGATCGGGCGCGCCCTGCGCCCACTGAAACGACGGCGCCCATCACGGCGTCACCGCGTGCTCGACCCCGATGCGACCGTCGACCTGTACTGCGACACAAAGGTTCTGATCCCCGTCCTGCGCCCGGCACGCGAGCGCTGGTTCGAGGTCGCCATCGTCGCGGACGCCTCGCCGACGATGTCGGTGTGGCGGGACACCGTGGCCGCCCTCGCCGACCTGCTGGAGCGGCACGGCGCGTTCCGCGCCGTCACAAGGTGGAGGCTGGCCGAGCGGCCGGACGGAACTGCCGTCGTCCGCAGCCCGTCGGGCGTGGAGCACGAGCCGCGGCAGCTCTCCGACGACGGCGGGCAGCGGCTGGTACTCGTCGTCACTGACGCGGTCGGCGCCCTCTGGCGACGCGATGCCGCGTGGTCGGCGGTGCGTCTGTGGGGGGCGACCTGCCCGGTCGCGCTGGTGCACCTGCTGCCGGACCGGATGTGGGGGCAGACCGCGACGGGAGAGGCCGACATCGCCGTGCGGGCGCACCGCGCCGGCGAACCGAACGCGCGCCTCGATGTGCGCGCGCCGTGGTGGTGGGAGGCCGACGAGCCGCCATGGGGCGCGATCCCGGTCCTCGCGCTGGACGAGGCGTCCATCGCTCCTTGGGCTCGGCTGGTATCGGGCGTCCCAGGCGTGGCGGTCCGCGCGGTGCTCGGGATCGCGGCCGAGGATTTCCTGGACGAGGCCGCACTGCAGATCGCTGAGCCTGAGCTGCTCGGGGACGCTATCCGGTCGAGCGTGTCATCGACGGCGTACCGGCTCGCAGCCCTGCTCTCCGCCGTCGATGTGAGCCTGCCGGTGGCGCGCGTCGTCATGGCGGAGCTGCTGCCCGAAGCCCGCCACGTGCACCTGGCCGAACTGCTGGCCGCAGGCGTACTGCGGGCGACCGGCGACGACGACCAGCGCGGCGACGACGGCCTGGAGTTCGCACCAGGCGTCCGCTCCCAGCTCCAACAGTCGCTGACGACAACCGACGTCCTGCGCGCATGGCGGGCCATCACGCCGATCCTGACAGCGTCCGGCCGCCAGCCACAGTTCTCCCTGCTGCTCACCGAGGGCGCCGAGGCTCTCGGCGGCGAGCCGGACCCCATGGCTCGCATCGCCGCGGACCTCGCGAATCGGCTTGGGCTGATCGGGCTCGTCCCCGGGAGGGAGCCGGCGACGACCGTCATGGCCGGCACGACGCCCGAGGAGTGGTGGGAGAGCCCGCGCACCGACTGGACGCGCGGGGAACCGAGCCGTCTGGTCGACGTCCTCGCGACGGCGTATCCGGGCATCCCCGCGATCCGGCGCCTGAGCGTCTCCGCCGGGATCGCATGGCCAGCACCGCTCACGCCCGGCACCGCCCGCGAGACCTGGGCCCTCGTGCTCGGGCAGGCGGCCGCGGGTGGCCTGGTGTTCGACCTGATCGCGGAGGTGATGCAGGACGCGGCCAGCGAGCCGTTCCGGCCGTTGCTCGAGAGTCTCCTGGGTGACCGGCTGGTCTTTGTCACCGCGCGGCAGACGTTCCGGCACGGTCTGGCGCCGCCGCCGGACGGGCCGGATCCGCTGGTCGAGAGCCTCGTGGAGGTCCCGAACGCACCCGGTGACGAGCCGACGAGCGGGCTCGAGGCGATCACCGCGGTGACCGCGGGGCTCGAGGATCCGCGGGCCATGGAGGTCCCGAACGCACCCGGTGACGAGCCGACGAGCGGGCTCGAGGCGATCACCGCGGTGACCGCGGGGCTCGAGGATCCGCGGGCCATGGTGCAGGCGATCGTTGAGGCGACCCGGCGCACCGCGGTGATCGAGATCAACGGCGTCGCCAAGGGGACCGGGATCCTGGTTGGGCCCGACCTCCTGCTCACCGCCGCGCACGTCATCGACCGGAAGGCGTGGCCGCCGGACCCACGTCCCGAGGTCGTCGCCCGGTTCGACTACGGCCGGCAGACGACGAGCCACGTCCGCGACGTCGTCGGCGGCGAAGCGCACCTCGTTCCCGACCGTCGTGACGATCTGCCCGTGCCCGTCCGCGATCACCTCGCTGGTGGTCGAGCCGAAACGCCCGACCCCCTCGCTCAGCTCGACCATGGAACGGCGCCGGGCAGTGCGGGTGAAGCCGACCATGTCGGTGAAGCCCACGACGAGCGGCCACGCACCCCCGCGGAGAACGGCATACCCGTCCCGGTGATCGACTTCCTCGCGGCGAGCCCGCCCGCCGAAGCCAAGGTCGAGGGTCGCACCGCCGACTGGGAGGCCCCAGCCGACCGGCTCGACTTCGTCCTCCTCCGGCTCGGCTCCGCCGTGCCGCCCGTCGAGGATGCCGACGAGACACAAACGCGCGGGAACTACTGGCTGGACACCACCGAGTACGACTTCACCCGCAGCCCGCTGATGTTCATCGTCCAGCACCCGATCGGCCAATCCCAACGCGTCACGTGGATCCGGTCCGTACCCGAACAGAACGCGGGCCGGACGCGGATCCGGTACGGCGGCAAAACGCTCCCCGGGTCGTCCGGGTCCCCCGTGGTCGACGTCCGCGGCCGGCTGGTCGGCCTTCACCACTACTCCGAGGGCGGGCGCAATCAGGCGGTACCGCTCGCGGCGATCGCCAAGGCCATCGCCGGGCAGGTCACCGTGCCCCCCGTGGCCCCGCCGCCGCTGGACGGCGACCCGTTCCTCGCGAACTCGCTGCGGGGCAAGCCGTTCGTGAACCGCGCCAACCTCCGTGGCCGGTTGCGGGAAATGGTGCACATCGGGCACGGCCGCCGCGTGCTCACCATCACAGGCGACAGCGGCAGCGGTGTGTCGTACTCCTACCAGCTGATCTCACACATCGCCCAATCGCAGCAGCTCCGCGCGGCGGTGCCCGGCGGGCTCGCCGCGCTGCTGGTCAACGTGGCGGACTACCTCGAGTTCGGCGTCGAGGAACGCCGGGAACACATCGCCCGCGACATCCTCGTCGGGCTCGGCCTGCCGTACACGGGCGAGGCACTCTTACAGGTCGCCCGCAGCATCACGAGATTCCGGCAGGCGCTGCGGGCCGGGCTTCGCGATTCCCCGCAGCAGTGGTGGATCTTCGTCGACGGCCTCGACCAGCTCGTCGCGGTCCAGCAGGGCGACCTGGACGAGCTGATCCACGCGCTCGTCCTCATCGCGGAGGACGAGCAGATCCCGCTGCGCGTCGTCCTCGCGGGGCGCGAGGCGGAGCTGTTCGCGGTCGAGCGTTCCCTGTGGGTCCAGCAGGACGTCGCCGTCGGGCTGGGGCGCAGCGAGGTGGAGGCGTGGTTCCGCGACCGCGCCCGCGAGGAGCGGCAGGTCCTCGACGAGCATGCACTCGCCGCCGCGATGACCGAGCTATTCCCCGAGGGCATACCGCCGCCCGAACCCCGCCGGCTCGCCCCCCAGCTGCCGCAACGGCTGCTCGAACTGCTGGAGGCCTCCCGGGAATCGTGATCATGCCCTGTGTGTCTGCAGTTCAGCCAGGAGCCCGCCCCGATCAGCGACGTGACGGCAGCCGCGACCAGCAGCCCCCAGTGATGCCACGACTGATCAGTCCGTGAACGTCGCGCCCATCACGCAACCTCGCGGGTCAGCGCGAGTAGCTCCGCGTCGACGTCGACGCCGTCCCACTCACGGCCGGGCGGCACAGCGGCGTAGACCTCGTCCAGGAACTGGACGAGGTCCTGCCGCTCGACCGAGAAGTGCGCCTGGCCCGACGGTGAGCTCAGATTCACGGTCACGTCGTCCGAGCGCCGCCCGGGCGCAACCCGCACATCACCCGCACCGGACGGCCGCTCCAGCCCATCCAAGAGCAGCTCACGGCCGAACTCCCAGACCACCGGGTCGGGTGTGCCCCTGTCGAACTTGGCGCGCACCACCAGCGGGTCCCGGGAGTCGTAGCTCAGCTCGACCCAAACCGGCACATTCGGGCCGTCCGGCGCCAGCAGCAGAAACTCGGTCCGCTTGAACACCTGGCGCGCCATCAGCGGCCACCCGACTTCTTCGCCATCTCCGCTTCCCTTCTCGATCTCCCGCTGTTCTGGGGGTCTCGTGGTCATCCGTCGCGTGCTTGCCGGTCACGTTGGTCATCCAGTTCGGCCAGTAGCCGCAGGGTCCGCTCCGCCGCCTGGACGGTGTGCCAGGTGAGCGCCGGGTCGGCGTTCACCCACTGGCCGTGGGCGGCGATCCGGTCGGGGTCCGAGTCCCACGCCGCGGCGGCGAGGCGCTTCGCGGCCGCCGTCGTCGCGGCGAACGCCGCCACTCCCCTCGTCTCAGGCGTCCGCCGGCGCGGGCTCAGACACTGGGGCGGAACGGTGTGGGCGGTCTCGGGGTGCAGCGTCAGGATTTGCTGGATGAGCGCCTCGAGGTCCGTCCGGGCGACCACGATCCGGGAGCCGGTAGCGCGTTCCAACGCCAGCCGCAGCCGCAACAGGGCGCTCATGATGTCCACCCGTTCGCGACCGACAGGGTCGCGTGACGGCGCCCCGGCTGATCAAGCGCACACCGGCGCACCAGTACGTGGCCGCTCGGGGTGCCCGCATCGCACACCCCTGCGACGGTCTGCCCGCCAGGCGCGCCCGCTCCCTGGTGTGCGCGGTCGCCCGCGGCTTCGCAACCCTTACCGGCGATCTGCCCGCGGAGAGCCCGCCGCCGCTCTGCGCGATTGGCTCGCCGACGCCGAGCCTCGTCTGCTCGAGCTGCGCGTTCAGCGCGACCGGCATCGGCGCGCTTCGCCCGCAGTTCGAGCTTCAGCTCCGTCTCGGCGCGGCGAGCGGCGACGGCATCGGAGAGCTTCCCCATCCCTACCGCCCCCGCCCGTCACGGCGGTTGATGAGCTGGCCGCAGACCATGACCCCGACGCTGATAGCGAGGACGAGGCCGAGCACGACGACGGCGAAGCTGGATCGGGCGGCGTCGGTGATGAGGACATAGCTCCGGATGCCCTCGCCAGTGAAGATCGCGGGGAGGACCATGGTGGGGACCGCCCAGACGCCGGGCACGGACTGCTGGTAGTGGATCGCCGATTGCGGCGGGGGCGGCAGGGGCTGGGTGGTGGCGGGCGGCTGAAACCTGGTGTAGCGCATCAGGACGCTTCCTCCAGCGGCTCGCACTCCACGCCCTCGCTTGCCGGGAACGCACACTCGACGCACTCGCCGAGCGACCGCGGCACGCAGTAGCCGACGTCGCGCTTACACGTTCGGCACCATCGGCGGGCAGCCATCGCCCGCTCGAGCGCTTCCAGCTGTGCCGGTGACGCCCGGCGTTTCGGCACCAGTTCGCGGCGATCCCACAGATGGGCCCACCGCCGGCCCCGCCGGCACACAACCAGGCCCACCGGCTCTGCCCCGCCTGGCGCCAGATCCAACACCCGCATCTGTCGCCGCGTCACCAGCCCTTTCGGCGCGGACCGCCACGACCAGGCCGGTAGACCGGCGATCAACCGGGCTGTCGGCTGCCACCCCCACCGCTCGGTCATCACGCCGAGTGCCTCGGTCATCGCCCGCCTCCACGGACGGCCCCCGCGATGTCGGGGCATAGTCCAGTGACGGGGTTCGCGCTGCGGTCGGACATGGCGATCGATGCTCCGTTCGGATCAGCGGCAGCGGATCGGGCGGCGACTCGGAGGCCCGGTGCTCCGCTGATGCGTGACTGGGCCGCATGTCGCACCTTCAGGGCTCTCCGCGCGCCCGCGATCAGTCGGCAGCGGGTGCCACCGTTTCGAAGGTTCCTGCCAACAGGATGCCGTAGCGGCGCTATAACGTCAAGACTTTCTAACGCTAAAAGCAGCTGTGGACCTGGGAGGTTGACCGATTGAGCCTGCCCGTTGCTTGGTCCGCGATCGTCTCGGGTGTCGGTCGACGCAGCGCCCGATCCGCCCGATGCTCGTCGCGGGTGCCGGCCGCGCTCCGACGCGGGAGGGTCTGCCCTTGACGTGCGGGAGCCGTCGATCTTCAAGCAGGCCAATCACGATGGCCTGCGGGCGTGGACCCGAGGCACCCAGGCGCTGATCGCGGAGTGGTCGCGGCGCCCAGCCGACGCGACCACGTTCGCCCGAGCGGGGCGCAGGTACGCCCGCGGCCCGGACGCCCCTCGTCCGGCGAGCGGCGATCGAAGCGCGCAGCACGCCCGGCTCGGCAACCGTGATGCGGCACGGGCGGCGTTGCAGGAGGCGTGGCGGGCTCGGGATGTGCCCGAGCGCACCGACGAGGTCGCCGCACTCGGCGGCGTGCTCCCCTTCCCCCAGTGAAGCTCGAGTACTACGCGGGGACCACACTGGCCCTGATCGGCGACCACCCGCGGGCCGAGCGGGCGGCCCTGAAGGCCATCAGCATGTACGAGTCGGGGCCGCGTGAGCAGCGGCCCTACGGCGACGAGGCCTCGCGAGAGTTGGCGTTGCGACGGCACGGCTCGCGGCGGTGACTTCGAAGGTGCTCGCGGCGCGCTCCAGCACATGCTCGCCCTGCCACCGACCATGCGCATTCACCAGATGCGTGACGGCCTGGTCCGCGTACGATCCGCACTCACGCTTGCCTACGGCGCGCACGAACCGCGCGGTCGAGTTGATGCGTGAGATCGATGAGTTCTCGGCAGGCTCGACTGCCTCCGGCGTTCGTACGCTCGCCTCGTGATCACCGATGACCGCGCCATCCTGGCCACGGCCTGCTCGATCGCAGGCATCGATCGCTCTTCCGCGGCCCTTCGCCGGCACGCGACGAGCGTCTACCTCCTCCCGTCGAGCGACATCGTGGCGCGCGTGAACCGGGGCATCGATCGGCGGGGGGCCGCCACGGCGATCGCGGTGACCCGCTGGCTATGTGTGGGCGGGCCGCCACGGCTGTCGAGCCGGCAGCAGTCAATCAACCGGTCGTCATCTCCGTCGCCGACGACGGCACCGCCACAGTCGCCGGATCCATCGGCACGGATCACCCCGACGCTCGTCCCCCAGTCCCCGCTCGCCCTGCGCCGATAGCACCCGCGTTTCGGAGCAGAGGTAGCTGGTCGGGGCGATGCTTGGAGTTCCGGCTCCGGAGGCTGCCGATCAGCCGATGCGCCCAACCCCACCGAAGAGGTAGACCTCCCGGACCTCGCCCACGTCGGGAGCGTCAGGCCGCCACCGTGAGCACGAGACCACCCCTGGCTCCAGCAGCTCCATGCCGTCGAAGAATCGGGCGATCTCGCTGCGGTCGCGGGCCCGGATCGGAGTACCGCCCCGTTCGGTCGTCTCTCGCATCACCCGCAGCATCGGCTCCCCGTGGACCTCCGCGGTGGAGTGGGTCAACGCCATCATGCTGCCGGGGGCCAGCGCAGAGACCAGCCGCGCCACGCTGCCGTAAGCTTCCTCGTCATCCATGAGGTGGTTCACCACGCCCAGCAGCATCAGCCCCACAGGCTGGTCGAAATCCAACGTGTGTTTCGCCGCGTCGAGGATCGCGTCGGGCTCACGCAGGTCGGCATGCAGGTAAGCGGTGGCGCCTTCCGGGGTACCTACGAGCAGCGCGCGGGCGTGCGCCATCACTATTGGGTCGTTGTCGACATAGACGATGCGGCAGGTCGGGTCCATCGCCTGCGCGACCTCGTGGGTGTTGTTCAGCGTGGGCAGCCCGGTGCCGACATCGAGGAACTGGCGGATACCACACTCTGCGACCAGGTACCGGACCACTCGGATCAGGAACGCCCGTTCGGCGCGGGCACCATCGGGGATGTCTGGGATCTGGGCCAGGACGGCATCGCCCGCTGCGCGGTCGGCCTCGTAATTGTCCTTGCCGCCGAGCCAGTAGTTCCAGATCCGCGCCGACTGGGGGACGCTGCTGTCGATCTCCGAGGGCTCCACATAGGCCATGATGGCAGTCCTGCCGTCGTGTAGTGATCGAGGTCAATCCTCGGATCTGCCAGCAGCGTCGAGCTCACGTTCGTCGGTCGATCTGTGCGCGTGCAGCGTTGTTAGCGAGTGGTGTGGAACGGCGGGTCGACGGGCGAGGACCAGGTGGTCATCGCCGGCATGTCCTTCGTCGGATCGATCACCCATATCACCTTGGTGGGGTCGTACAGCAGCTCGAGGAACTGGGCGCGGCGCATTTGAGCAGGCGTGACGTGCCGGACCGGCCGCTCCTCGTGCTCGGGCGGGCTCATTGCGCCTCCTGTCAGCCCTGCTCTTCGGGGCCGGACGTGGTGGGCCGGTCGTGAACACTGGTGCAGAGAAGGGGACGACGCGGTCACCTGGAGTCCAGCGCATCGCGTCGACGAGGACGGGTGGCACCATTAGCTCCCACCGCGACGGGCCCTGCGCTTCTGTAGCGGGCTGTCCCCCGGAAGCGCGATCTGCCGCCTGACCGAGGGCAAGCTACCCAGCGCCTCCAGTGTCGCCACCTGGATCTGCAGCCGAACCCGCCGCCGCGCTGACAGAGGGTTCTCGACCGTGGTCACCCGCGAGTCCCGCCCTGCCGCGATGATTCGGCGCAGCAGCTCCTCGCGTGCCGTCGTGGTCGGCCAGCGACGGGCACGTCCCGTGAAGACACGGGCGGCCTCGTCGATCACTATCGCGGGGTACTCGTGGTGGGCGTCAGTACCGGCAGGCGCGATCTGCTGCTCTTCCGGGGTCATCGTTGAGTGGCCCTCTCGGTTGTGTGGGGAGTCGGCTGGGGCTCGTCGAGTCGCCGGGCCACGCGGTTGAGTGTGGCCTGAGCCGCGGCGATCGCTTGCTGCAGTTCGGTGACGACCTGGCGGAGCTCGACCCGATCTGGGTCGGCGCGCTCGGGCACGGCGACGACGAAGGTGCCGCTGCCCTGCCGAGGCTCCAACAGGCCCTCCTCCTGCAACAGGCTCTGGGCCTGGCGGATGGTTTCGAGCGCAGCGACGCCGTACTCCGCCTGCAGAGCGCTGATCCCGGGGATCTTGCTGCCCACCAGCCACTCGCCGTCGGCGAGGCGCCGGCGAAGGTCATCGGCGATCTGGCGGTAGCGCGGAACTCGAGCCATCCTTATACACTATCACTTCTAGATGATATAGACGAAAACGGAGCCGCGGTGGCGCTAAGTCGGCGCCGATCCTGAGCGACACACCAGGGTCCCGTCCAGCACGACGTCCACGGCCGCCTACGCAAGGCCGGGCGGCCGACAATCGGCGTCACGGTGACGTGCGACGGACTCTCCGCGGCCGGACATTCAAACAGGGGCCGAGCGGCCCTGACGTGGTGCTTGCGCACTCACGCCGCGCGGCCGCGGTTGTGACGCAGCCGGGCGAGACTCCTTATTGTCAGTCGTCACGCCGCCACCTCCGCGGTGGTCGAGGTTAGGGCGGCACGGGCTCGTTCCCCTAGCCAGCGGGCGATGCCGACCGGCACGGCGTTGCCGATCTGCCGCTTCACCTGTTTTCCGGTCCCGTGGAACACGTAGGAGTCGGGGAATCCCTGCGCGCGGGCGCACTCGCGGTTGGAGAGCATCCGGTGGTGCTGCACGCCGTCGATGAGCTGCGCGACGGCGTGGTGGTTGCCTCCGGCGGTGACCGTGGCGAGCGGGTGCCGGTCGGCGCGCAGTGCGCGGGCGTGGCGTCGGTAGGTGACCAGGTGCGGCACGCCCTCGTCGGCGATGCTGTCGATCTGGTCGGCGACGTACAGCCGGCGCGTGACCGCCTGGCCTGGGTCCGGGTCGAGGATCTGCGACGCCATCACCGGTGCCATGGCGGGCGGGGTGAGGTCCAGTTCGACACCGTCGCGGGTGGCGACGATGAACAGCCGCTTCCGGTTCTGGGCATGGCCGAAGTCGGCGGCGTCGAGGACGAGCTCGCGCACCGTGTAGCGGAGCGCGGCGAGGCCGTCGAGCCACCACGGGTAGAGCACCCAGTCGCGGATCTCGGGCACGTTCTCCACGATCACGACGGGGTAGGCGTGCACCTCCGCCGCGGCGATGACGGCGTACGCGGTGGCGCGATCGATCGCACCCTCGTCCTGGCGCTTGAGCTCCCGCGCGACGCTCTGCTTCTTCCGGCCACCCGCGCGGGCCTGCCAGCGGCACGACGGGGAGGCCCACAGGAGATCGGTGGCGGGGTAGGTCCGCCAGTCAACCTCGGAGAGGTTGGCTACGCGGTGCTCGGTGTCGGGGTGGTTGGCCTGGTGAGTGGCCACTGCCAACGGCCAGTGGTTCGCCGCGACGACCACCCGCAGTCCGGCCTGGGTGAGCCCCTTGGTGGATCCCCCGCCGCCGGAGAACAGGTCTTTCGCGGTGATCACGACGCCGGTCCGCTGCCTGCAGCCCGTCGGGCAGTGCGGGCGGAATCGCGGGAGCTGGTCGTCAATGAAGCCGCACGTTCGCGCGCCTTCATTGCCCAGGTCCTGACGGCGGTGGCCTCCGAGCCGGTGGTCTCCCCGGCGACGTGTTCGAGCAGCCGAGCCTTGAGCAGGTACCAGGCTGCGATCTCATCAGCGGTCGCCCCGGCCCGCGGCGCAGCACGCACGACCTCGCCGATCTCGACCAGCACGGATTGGGGCATCACGACCTACCCCGACTTGTTCTGGTAGCGCCTACCCGAGCCGTGGGTTCCATGGCGAGCACTACGCGCGACTCGGCGATCTCGGCAGCCGGGCACACGCACCCGTGGTGATGGCGGGCTGACCCGGAGTCGTGGTATCGGGCCGTGCAGGTCACGAGGCCCTCGCCGGCACGGCCGGAGCGGCAGGTGTGTCGGGCCGCGGTGCCATCCGGTGTCGAGTTATCGCACGCTGCGACACCCCGAACAGGGCGGCGATCTGAGCACCCGACATTTTCCCGCCGGGCCTGGTCGAGTCGGACAGGGCGGCCACCACGATCGGGCGTTCGCCGAGGCCGAGCCGGGCCCACGCGTTGCGGATCCGGGTGCGGGAGGCTGCTGTCCGGATGAGCTCGAGCACGTCGCCGGCGGTGGTGGTGCGGCGCTTGAACTGGTACGTGCGGTCGATTACGTCGGTCGCCGGGCCGACTTTGGGGTCGTCCATGTCCAGCCCGGCCCAGTCGTCGGGGGTGCACGACCAGCCTTCCCGGGTGGCGAGCTCGCGCGTGTAGCGGATCGCCCGGCGCGCCGACGTGGTGGGCGGCAGCTTCTGTTCCGGACGCAGTGACGACGCGGCGGCGTAGATCTCGGCGACCGCCGCTGCGATGTCGGCGTGGATGTAGTGGCGTCGACCAGCGCGGATGTGGCCGATGGTGCGGGGATTCACCTTCGCGGCGCTGGCCAGCGAGCGGGCCGGCCACCCGGCGGCGGCGAGCGCCCGCAGGCGACGGATCGTGCCGAGCGCGGGCACACAGCCCTGAGGGCCGTGGCCGGCTACCGGATGGACCTGGGGTGGGGCGGCCGGTATCGGACGGGTCCAGGACCCGGCAGCGGCGGCGGGGTTGCCGATCACTCAGAGACCTCCGTGAGCTGTGTCGCCGGCGCGAGGCTCCAGACGCCTCGCCTGTCCCCTCCCGATCGGGAGGGGCTCCGTGACTCCACCCTCAGCTTGGTCTAATCGCGGCTTACAGTCAAGACGTTTTCACGTTAACTCACGGCGTGGGACTGCTAGTAGTGGTTCTTGCCGTACCAGCAACGCCCTACCCGTCGCCGGGCGAGTGGCCTCACCAGTCGTCGCCGAACGCGGCGGAATCGCCGAACTGGAACTCACTCAGGTTCTCGAGCCGCCAGTCACCGTCGACGTAGTACTCGGCCATCGCTCGCCGGAACGCCTCGGCTGCAGCCTCCGGGCCGTCCTCGAGGTAGGCGTTCATGATGTCCGCGGCCGCCTCCGGGGGCAGGTCGGTCGTGATCCGCCGCCCGTGCCGCATGTACTTGTCGTCGGGCCGCGGGCCGACGTCCCCCTGCAACGTCACCCGGATCCCCTTCGTGCTCAGCCGATCCATCCGCCGCCGCGGCGCCGTGGCCCTGCGCACGTCACGCGCGTTGCGCTGGTGCTCGGTGCCGATGCGGCTCCGGTTGGCCTTGCTCGGGCTGCGGCGGCGCGAGCGGTCCGGGTGCACCCACGTGCGGAGCGTCCGGACCGCCACGCCGAGCCGCTGCGCCGCGTCGCGCTCACCGTAGGTTTTGATCAAATCCTTGACCTGCCGATACAGGGTGGTCGTGCGGGGGGCGCGGGGCCGCACGCCGCGGTCGAGGGCCTCCCCCAGGTTCAGGTTCTGGCCCTGACGGCGGCGCGGGCGTGGGCTCACTGGTCACCGCCGGCACGCTCGAAGCTGTCGAAGAGCCCCATCTCGACGATCTCGCCGTTCTCCCGCTTGGTGCCCTTCGGAATGTCGCCGGCGGCGAGGAAGGGCGCGACCTGCTCGGTGCGTAGCCGCCCGAGATGCTTGACCTGTCCGAGCTGCTCGCCTCTGACCCAGCCGGGCGGCGGAACCGGCTCTGGGCTGTCGCTCGCGTACAGCACGGCGTCGGTCGAGATCGCCAGCGGGAAGTGGCCCGACTTGGCTGCGGTCACGATGCGCCGGGTCAGCGCGTACCGTCCCTGGGCCACGACGTGGTGACGCCAGTCGGGCCGGTGTGTGGAAGGCCTTTCGTTCGGCTCCAGGTCCCGCCACACACCGGCGTCGAGGCGCCCGACCCCGTGCTTGTAGGTGAGCTTCACCGCGTTCAGCACGGCGCGGTCATCGGCGCTCACGGCGCCGAGCAGCGACTTCCGTGCCTCGCGCAGCTCCTTGGCCCACTTGTCGAGCACGCGCACCGCGTTGGGCTCGAGCTCCCCGTCGGGTAGCACCACGGGGCGCCACACCCATGCTTTGGTGATCTCCACGTTCAGGTCGTAGAGCTCGGTGAGGATCTTCATGGTTGGGGTGGTCACCCACAGGTTGTCGTTACCACGATTGCGGCCTGCGACCTGCAGGGGATCGGGCAGCCGGGCGTGCTCCCACGCCGGCGGGCTGGCGATCCGCCAGTAGCCCGGAAGGTTCGCGTCGAACTGCACGTCTTCGGTGAGCTCGTCGGGAGCACCGATGCCGAGCGGCAGCGAGGTAGCGGCCCCGAGGTACATGGCATTGACGTCCCACGCGTCAACCCACGGCATTGCCTCCTCGTCCGGCTGCAGTGTGCGCTGCCACAGATAGTCCTTCTCCAGCGTCGGCAGCGTCGACGGCTTGGGCAGCTCGGGCCGGGGGGCACGGGCGATGTCCGGGCGCGTGGTCTTGATCAGCTCGACACCGGTCACGCCCGGTGAGTAGCTGTAGACCACCCCGGCCCTCGCCGCGAAGGCCCCCAGCCGAGCAGCCACCGTCTGAGTCGGCTCGGTCAGCTCACCGAACGGCGACTCCTCGTCCTGCCACTCCGGGACCACGAGGTGCAGGTTGCGCCCACCCTTGCGGTAGATCACATTCCAGCCGGAGACCTTCTTGCTGCCCAGCTCCCAGCCCGCGGCCTCGAGCATCTCCCGGACCGCGAGATGCTCGACAGGCTCCTTGTTCCCGGTCTCCCGCGCGACCTCGGCGGGCAGTCCCAGCCGCTCGCGGACCTGCGGCAGGAGCCAGAGCTGTCCGTAGCCGTGGAATGCGCCGGTGTAACGTCCGCGGCCGTTGCGGTGGCCGAGATTCAGGCGCTCGGCGAGTCGCAGCAGCGAGTCCAGCGATTCCGCGTCCTCGCCCAGCTCGATATAGCGCGGCAGGCCTTCGGGCCGGGCAAGCCAGCCGACCTCGGCGTCTACGAGGAGCGCGACACCGCGGTAGCCGGCGCTGACAGTGACCTCGACATCGCTGTGCCTATCGACTCGGTCCGATGCTTGTGCGTGCCCCGCCGCGCGCCGCGGCGCCGACCGCGACACCTCCACCGTTTCGCCGCCAGGCTCGGCGGGCTGCTCCGGCGCGGAGGTCACCGGCGCAGCGGTGGCGCGTGCAGGCCGCGAGGGCTGCGGGCGGATCTCCTTCGTGGCCGGGGCGGGCCGCGGGCCGCTCACCTCCGGCGTGTAGGCCACCCCGGCCGTCGCCGCGTAGGCGCCCAGCCGTGTGGCCACCACCTGCGCCGGCTCGGTCAGTTCATCGAACGGCGCATCGGCCGGCGACACTCCGACCTGCCACTCCGGGATCACCAGGTACAGCTGGCGGCCCCCGTCCCGGCAAACGACGGTCCAGCCACCGATGACC
Source organism: Pseudonocardia sp. DSM 110487 (assembly GCF_019468565.1). Lineage (NCBI taxonomy): Bacteria > Bacillati > Actinomycetota > Actinomycetes > Pseudonocardiales > Pseudonocardiaceae > Pseudonocardia > Pseudonocardia sp. DSM 110487. Next base: position 92,485 of record NZ_CP080522.1, on the reverse strand, counting down.
TCACTGCCCAGCTGCCACCCCTCAGCCTCGAGCCTTCCCCGGACCGCGCGGTGGTCAGCAGGCTCCCCGTCACCCGCGCGGACCCTCAGCCTGGCGGGCAACCCCAACCGCTCCCGGATCTGAGGCAACAGCCACAGCTGGCCGAGTACGTCGCCGTCGGCGCGGCCGCCGCCGTCGCGGCCGCCGCCGTCGCGGTGGCCAAGGTTCATGCGCTCGGCCAGCCGAAGAATGCTGCCCAGCGACGACGCGTCCTTGCCCAGCTCCACAGGTCGCGCTGGCTCGCCCGGACGCGCCAGCCAGCCGAACGCGATGGCGGCGACGAGAGCGATGCCGGCGTAGTCCCCGCCCGAGGTGGCAGCACTGTCGCGCTGTCGCACGGTCCGCGGCCCCACCGCGCCGGACGCCGGAATCTCACCGACCGGCGAATCGGTCGTGTCAGCCCCCTCAGACGCTCCGTCCTCGAGGTCGCCCTGCTCGGATGTGTCAGGCATCGGGGCCCCGGAGAAGAGGTCTGGCTGCGGCGCAAGCGAGCGAGGCTCCTCATCCAGCTGGGCGGCCTGGTCGTGAACCAGGTCGCCCAACCCGGGGCCCGAAGCTGTGGCGGCGTCGTCGGACTCGGGCCACAGCCACGTCCACGGTGCGTCCCACACCGTCATCTGCGTGCCCGGCCCGGCCACGCCGTCTCCGAGTCGGATCTTCACCGTGGTGCGGCGGCCCTGCGCGGTGTCCCGGGAGCGCAGGATCCCCGCGTCGGCCAGAGCTCGCCCCAGCCCGCTGCGGGTCAGGTTGAGCGGGTGACCAGCGGCGTTGGCCTGTTGGATGATCGCGTCGGTGGCCGCGGCCGGGTTCAGCCAGATCCTGTCCCCGTCGGTCCATCCGATCGGCGTCCCGACGTGCTGCCAGCACTGCGCCTCGGTGGTGGCACCCGGCCGCAGCTCCCACCCGCACTGGGCGGCGCGGGTTGGCTGCTGCCCGGTCCGGCGATCCACCAGGGCGACGGACCGGGCAGCAAATGCCGAACGCAGCGCCGCGGCGGCTACCTCCGCGGGGCGACGCTCCACCGAGCCAGTCATCACCCGCTCCCTCACCTCGGCCATTCCCGACCCGACTCCGTTCCGACCAGCCTCCAGCCCGCCACCGGACGTCCTCCCCTCGCCCCCCGCAGTCGTCTGGTTGAGCCCGTGCCCTTCGGGGTCGGCCTGAACGGTCCCGCTGGTCAGCTGAGCGTTTCCCGCGGTCATCAGGCCGAGGCGCCCGGAACTTCGATGGTTGCTCATGCGCTCTCCTCGACCCGGTCGAGACGGCTGGCCTTCACCCCGGCGGCGTTGTGGCTGCCCTGGGTCATCGGCAAGCCCTCGTGATCCACAGCAGGCGGCGTCGCATGCCGGTCGCTGTTGCCCGTCGAGTCCGTCGCCGCGCGACGGCGTCCGGTGGCGGGACGGGCGGTCGGCTTTCGCGGGAAGCGGCGTCGATACTCGGCGCGACCAGCCGTCGCGATTGGTCCTGATGGCCGGTTTGCTTCCTGCGTCGCTGCGATTCGAGCTGCGACTGCCTCGGGTGAGGTTGTCGTGCAGTCGCATTTGACGGCGGGATGGAACGGCCCTCCGGTGGCCGGGTCGATGACGTGGCGTGCGTCGTCGTGCCAGGTGCAGGTCTTCCGACGAGCCGCGGCGGCGGCGGCGCGCTCAGCGAGCTGCTTCTCCGACCACCGCCGGGTGCGCCCGCACCCCGGGCAGGACTTCCGGTCTTCATCCGGTCTCGGTGGGTTGGCCCGATGCCTGCGGCAGAGCCACGTGTCCTTGTCGTCGAGGTTGAACACGATCTCGGGGGCGGGGTCCGGCGTGCCCTCGCGCGGGTGCCGTACCCCGTTACGTCTCCCCCCCGTGGGTTCTTCTGACGGGTTATCTCTAGGAGTTTTGGGGGTCTCGTAGACCCCCCTGGCCGGGTCTACGAGACCCCCCTGGCCGGGTCTAGTAGACCCCCCAGCCTCCATCGCAGGGGGGTCTACGAGACCCCCCTGCGAGTCGGTCCAGGTCAGAGGCTGCTTATCCGCCTCGTCGGCGGCAGCACTCCGGGGTCGACTGGTGCCGGTGTCGGATCGTGCCTTACGGGAGGGAGCGGCCTCTGGAAGATCAGGCCGGTTCTCGGGGGTCAGGGGCGGACGCCCGTTCTCCTCCCGCATCCGGTTGACCTCGGCGAGCTGAGTAGGCGAGTAGAACGACACGGGGATCATCAGGTCGTAGACCTTCGGCCGACGGTTCGCGGGGATCTTCGCCGCGAGCGACTGGTCCCCGTAGGCGATGACCCCCCGCTCCCGGAGCGCCCGCATACGGCGCTTAACCGTCTGCTCGTCGCTGACCGCGCCACGAGCGATGGTGCCCGGCGAGAGCCATACCCCCGTGCCGTCCTTGTCTGCACGGCCAGCCATCAGCGTGAGGATCACGCGCTCGTACACATCGGCAACGGGCGCAGTTTCGGCCCAGTCGAGGGCGAGCCAGCTCATCGTGCAGCCCCCGAACAGGCGCGTTCCACGCCACGTGCGGGCATCCAGCCCGATCCGGTGCCGTCCTCGGCGGTCTGCGCCGTCGAGAGAACGCCACTCCCACCCGAGCGAGCCCAGTTGCCCGTAAAGGGCGGCTCGCCGCGACTGGTCGTAAGCAGATCGTCGATTGCGAGCGCTGGTGGCACTCGATCGAGCGAGCTCCGGTCTTGCGGGTCGGCGGTGCAGGTCACTGCCCACGAAGTGGGCGCGGGCGAGTCGCGGATGTCGTACCGCGCGCACCGCGGGTACGATGACACGCGCAACCTCCTCTCATGAGGGGTGCTACGACGCGAGCCCTCCGCGACAGTGCCGCCAAGCAGGTAGCGGGGGGTTTTCGCGTGTCTAGGGGTTGATGGCCTGTTCAGGCGCCGAGGCGAAGCTGCCCCTGCTGCTCGACCTCCTCGGCCCCGTCCCATAGGCCGTGCTCGGCCGCTAGGAAGCGCACGATGTACTCGTTCAAGCTGATGCCGAGGCTGTTCGCTTCCTGTTGGTACACAGCTCGGTGCGCTTCCGGGAGCCCGACCGACAACTGCTGACGCTTGCCCCACCGAGGCTCGGGGCCCGGCCTCTTGCGCCTGCTCGTGACCGATCTCTGCATGCCGTCGTCCTACCGTCTCGCATCGTATGATGCGAGACGCCACGCCGAGGCCGGCCGTTGAATCGGCTGGGGTGTGGGCGCCGAGTAGATCAGCGGTCGTGCGGCCATCCGTCTTCGTGACAAGGCCTGGATCCGGCTGGTGCGCCCTGCAGTGATCAGCCACATCGCTGTCGGTCCTGAACCGAGTCATTAGGCGGCGTTCTCCTCGGAAGACCTCAAGGACGACAGGGCCCGGTCTTGGCAGGGGTCGGGGACCCGCGTCAGGGGCGTAGGCGCGGAGCCGAATCGGCGCACCCAGCCGAGTCGCTGCTCCGTCGTCGCCTTGGGGTCAATCTGCGCGGCGAGGATCGTGACGAGTGCCTCGACCGGGTCGATGCCGGACGGGGGCTCGAGCCGGAACGCCGCGCGCAGGTGTTTGCGCTCCATGTCCGGGCCGTCGTCGTGGACGGCGCCGACGATCAGCTTGCTGATGTGCAGAAGGCGTTCGGCGTACAACTCGGTCTCGTCATCCACGTCGCGCCGGACGGGCCGGCCCTCGACGGGGCGATCCGCAACAGGCTGCCCGGCGCGGGCAGCGCGGGCAGCGCGGGCCTTCATGAGGCCGCCGTGGCCGCGGACGAACCGAAGCGGTTGCCCTCGCACTGTTCCCCGCTGCCGATCCGTCTCCTGCGCGACGGGAGCCAGCTGGCCACAGCCGCACTCGCACAACGTCGCGCCCGATGGCCGCGCCGCGGACTTGTGAGCACTTCGGGACCTTGGGCGGCCGGCGTGGCCCTTGATGAAGCGGCGCGGCTGTCCCTTGACCGCGCCGCGGCGGGCGTCGCTCTTCTTCGCAAGGGGTGTAGAGCGGCCGCAGCCGCACTGGCACAGTCCCGGAGCGATGTCGCTCCCTGGCGCGTCCTCGGCGCGTGCGATCGCGAGCCCGCGAGCCTGCGATGGGTTCGGGCTGTGCCCGGGCTCCGGGAGATAGGCGGTCATGGCACACCGCCGGCAAGGTTCCGAGCCTGCTGAGATGCGGCCAGGGTGGCCAGCACCTGGTCGCGATCGCGGGGCCGCCACACAGCGGCGAGCTCCCCGAGTGCGGTGAACCACTGGCGCTGGTCGGGCGTGAGTCGGCCAGCGTCTGTCTTCAGCTCGACGATCAGCACGACGCCGTTGCGGGCGAGCACGAGATCGAAGAAGCCCTTGTGCCCCTGTACGGCGGTGCGCCAGCCGCGCGCGGTGCGGGCCGGGCGGAAGTGGGTGACGCGCCATCCGTGCAAGGTCGCGGTCTCGACCACCCAGTCCGTCCAGTCGGATTCCGACACCGCTGCCGTCAGCGCTGCACGCGCATTCCCCCTCGATCGCACGGTCACCGAGCACCGCCCTGGTCGGCGGGACAGGCGTTGAGCATCGCCGTCAGGCCGTCACGCTCGGCGCCGTCGATGTGCAGCGCGTAGGCGTGCTTTGTGGCGATGTACGCGGTGGCGAAGCCGCACCAGGCGCCGGGGTCGGGCGGCCGCCAGCGGCCAGCGTCGTCGTCGCTTCTCGAGCTGTTGACCGAGGCCGTGATCGGGGTCAGGTTGGCCAGGTCGTTGTAGAACTCGGCGCGCTGCTCGCGGGTCCAGCCGCGGGCCCCGGAGCGCTGTGCCTCTCGAACCGGGACTCGGTGGTCGATCTCCAGGTCGGCTGGGTCGGTGTGAGAGATCCCGTCGTACGTGCTGGTCCACCGACCACCGGTGATCGTGCAGTTGGCGCCGGTGGTGACGTCCTGCCCGTCGCGGATCAGGACCTGCTCGCGGGTATCGCAGCCGGCGCGGGTGCGCCAGTCCCCCCAGTCGTCGCGGTCGTAGTGGGCCCCGTTGTCTTCCACCCGTATCGGGAGCGCGGCGAGCAGCCCGCGAGCCTGCGCCGGGTCCGGGGGCTGCGCCATGTACCGGACCGTCCGGGGCGAGTCGCCTGGAGCGGTCGTAGTGATCTCGGTGCTCGCCGCGGCGCCACCGCATCCGCTCAGCACCACCGCCGCGGTACTGAGCGCCAGCGCCGCGTACCGGATGCCGCGAGGCGTGCCTGGCGTCTGTGGGGCCAGCGCGACAACGCCGGCCGGTCCCAGCGTGCTGGGCCCTACCATGGCTTCTCCCTGACGTCACGTGCCTGCTTGTCGGCCGTGTTGTGGCGGGTGGGGAGAGCCAGCCCGGCGGGGACGTCTGGGCGGAGGTATCCGCCGGGCTGGTCCTCGATGTCGGCTGCGACGTCGCCGCAGTCAGTGATGTGGCGTTCGTCGATGTAGCCGCAGGAGCCGCAGACGCGGTACTGCATCCCGCAGCTGGGAGCGCCGGCGGGATCGTCCTGCTCGGAGTGTCCGGGAATGGACTGATTGCAGGCGCACATGCGCCATCCCCTGTTGCCGGCCTCGCCGGCTTTGAGCGCTGGGTCAGCGGTGTGCCGGGGGCGGCCTCCGCGGTAGTCGTGCCCGAGTCGTCGAGCGCAGGCGAGCACGATCCGCAGATCGGCTGTCCCGGGTTGGACCGTTGTCCGCTGGCCGCGCGTCGCGGCATCGGTCACAGCAAGGTGCGGCGTTTCGCGGATCTGCTGACATTCCGGGCAGACCCGCCATTGCATGCCGCAGCTCTCCCGGTCGGTCGGGTCCGCCTCGACGACCACGTGGTCGGGGAGCGACCCGCGGCAGCCACACATGCGCCACTCGCCGCTGGGAGCTGCCAGTTTCGAACCGCTGCCGTCGCTTGACGTCAGCTCCTCGGAGAAATCCGATGCGGTCGCCCACCGGATTTCCCCGGCGGCCCGATAGTCAATCCGAAGCATGTCGATCAACCGTATCTCGCGTCCACTCACGTGCGCCCTCCGATCTCGTGGTCCCGTCAGTCGCCGCAATATCTGACGGGCAGTTGTTGCGTGCGTGAATCCGTTCGTCCGTAGGTCAGGGCGTGGCTTCCGACCACCGCTTTCGGTGTGTCCGACGGATTTGAACTCCGACGGATACTGGCCAGTCTTCTGTTGACCATCTAGGCCTCCTCGTTAGCCATTCTCTAGACGCTTTAGGAACCTCTGGACTATTCGGTTTCGTGACTTGTCGACATCCTCCGGTTCCGTGCAAATTCACCGAGCTTCTTCGCGTCGAACAAGTCGGTCTGTCCATGCTTTCCGGCTACTTCTGGGAAGTCCACGTAGCGCTGCCGTGCCTTCCGCAGGTTGTCCAGGCTCATGCCGTCGACAAGATCCGTTTCGACGGCTTCCCGTAGCGACACGAGGCGGCGAGCCTCGATGATCTCGTCGCCATTCAGAGAATCCGCAGGCTGCGGGTCTGCCGACGGAGTCCCTGGGACAGTCTCAGGTCGCTGTCCCAGGTCAGGACGATCTTGAGACAGCTGGGACACTGGGACACTCTCGGGCTCGAAATCAGCTCGCTCGTCGGCCGGAAGGCCGAGCAGGGCCATTTCTCGACATTCCCGCGGAGTGAAGAACGCCACCTGTGTCTCGGTCGCCACGCCGTGCTTCACGATCTGCCAGCGGCCGATATGCTTCGACTTCTTCGGCATTGGCCACACCTCAGGCACCAGCATTCGCCAGGCGTTCGCCGTGTAGCGGGCGAGGCAGCGGGTTGCGAAGTTCTCCCGCCCCTCTGGGCCGCCGACTGCGCGTGCCGTTGCCGACTGGGCGACGGCCACAACGTGCACCTTGATCTGCCGTCCCATGAAAAGGATATCCAGCAGTGCCTCGACCGCCGGAGACATGTTCGGGTCGCCCTTTTCCTTGATCTGTCGCCAGTAAGTATTGAGGCGATTGATCGTGGCGTTCATCTCTTCGAGCATCACCCAGATGCGGGGCCCGACGTAGATGTGATCGGTGTTTCCATCAATGTCTGCGTGCTCCTCGACCAGGATGGTTCGGCGGTCGATCTCATCCTTGAGGGAGAGCAGCTGTTCATGAATGGCTTCAGCAGTCCGGCGATACCGCACGTTGGGAAGATTGTTCGCCCACATATGCGAGACACGCTTGACGTCGCAGATGATGCCGAGCCCGCCCTTGGCCAGGCCCTGGGCGAGAATCCCGCGCAGCAGCACCGACTTCCCGGCACCCGAGCCGGCCGAGACCAGGACGTGCGGGGAGTCGGCGTCCAGGTCGACGTCGACCGGCTTCTCGCCCGCCGCCAGCCCGATGATCGGGGCGGTCTCCTTCGCCTTCTGCAGCAGCGACAGGATGTCCTCGTAGGTCACCTTCGCGGGCGGCCGGCTGGGCTCGCGGATGAGCACATACGGCTTTGCGCCCTCGAGGTTCCAGGCGAACTGGGTGTCCGAATCGAGCCCCAGCTTGCCGCGAACCACGGTCTTGACGTGGTTGTTGACCCCGTCAGACCCGTCGTAGCCCCGCGGCAGGTCGATCCGCAGCTCCTGGCCGGAGTTGTGCTTGAAGTCCGGCGGGATGTGCAGCCATTCCTCCGGGCGTGCCGCGGTCTGCTTCACCGACGTGCGCAGCGCCTCGTGCAGGGGTCGCAGGTGGCGCTTGTGGTGGGCGTGGGTCTTCACGCGGTGCCATCCGCCCCACGAGCCCCACACCAGGGCGATCACCCCAAGCACCGTCGCGACCGTGCGGGTGGTCTCGGGGGCCACCCAGTAGGCCACCGCAGCCACGATCAGCAAGATGCCGAGGCGGAACAGCAGACGCGCCCACCCGGGCCGGTAGGACCACTTGCCGGTGTTGCCCGGCACGTCCTTGAACTGGTGTCGGCCCGCACGCCAGAACGTCGCGTCCGTGCGTGGGCCGCCGATAAGGATCTGGCCCGACAGGAACCGGACGGCGAAGCCGCCGACTCGTGACGCGGGTGCCGTCACCGCGAACGCAGCAACGCCGCGCGCCGTCCCCTTCATCGCCTTGGCCGTGTGACCGGCGGCCGTGCGGGACGCACTGAGGGCGCGCGCCGTCAATGGGTGTGTGGCCAAACGCGTCAGCACGTTCTCCGGCCGCACCACAAGCTCTGCGCCCTCGCGCCGCAGCACGAGGTCGGTGGCCGACGCCTCCTCATCGTGGGTCCGCTCCGCGCTGATCGTCATGTCCGCCACCTCCTCGCTTCCAAGTCCTTGTAACAGTAAAACGTCAAAACGTAATCCCGGGTTCGCCACAAAATGTGGCGTTGGCGCTGGCGGTTGTGTCTCCACCGTTGGGTCGGCGGCCGCTCTTCGTGGCGTACGTGACGCCCTCTCCCCGCACCGCAGCCACCACCAGGGCGACCGATCCGTGGCTCGGCGCTTCGCGCAGCGCCGCGGTGTGGTGCCCTCAGGGCGGCGGCGTCCGGGGAGCGGCCTAGCGCGGTCCTGGAGACGGTCCGCTCAACTGCGAACGCCGACCCCGCCACCGTGGGCAGGGGGCAGTGGGCGGGCAGCTGCTGAAGGACCTGGCGCGTCGTCATCGTCGTCATGCCACCCGCGACGACTCCGTCGCCCCAAGGCCGTCGTAGCTCAACGGGTCGGCGTCATGATCGGCTGGCAGCTCGAACTCGAGTACGACCTGCTGATCGGTGCGGATTGCCTGCTCCCAGCAGTCACCGCAGGCCACCGTGCCGAGCTGCACAGTGTGGCTGGTGTCCTCGCACAGCCGCTGCGCGACCGCGGCGACTGGGTGATCCGTGGGGAGCGTGCTGAGCGCAGCATGCACGCTGCGGACCAGCGCTGGCCGCCACGCGGCAGCTCGCCGATGGCCTGGTGTCACCAGCGCCGACTCATGAGCCCGGACCACGCTCTCTGCGGCCGCACCTGTCAGTCGGAGCAGGCCGTCATCCGTGATCGTGACCTCCATCAGATGTCCCCTTCCTGCAATGCCGACGCCACTCGCTCCACGCACTGGCGCGCCTCCGCGACGGCGTCGGCCGCGGCTCCGTACGTCCCGGCGCTGAACTCGATGTCTGGCAGCCGCGAAACGTCTTCACCTTTTGCGGGCTCCACCACAAAACGTGGTCCCGTCAACGGATCAGCCATCGTCGGATCCCGGGCCCTTGCGCACGCCGGCCAACTCCGGTTCCTGACGGCGCGCACTGGCGGCCGGCCGGGTTCGCCGCATGCGCTCTCGGATCGCTCCGATGATCCGTGCGACCCTTCGCGGGATGAGGACGTCCGGCTCGACGAGGTCGAGGTTCACTCGGCAGCCAAACCAGCCCATGGCGAAGCCCGCCTGGAAGCCGAGCACTCCGCCCAGCAACAGGACAGGCGCAAGGTCTGTCATCACGAAGTACCCCCGACTACCTGCAGCTCCGGGACCTGCTCGCCCTCCGGCCGCCCCTCCGCCTCCGCGTCCTCGATGTCGCGGAGACGGACGGTTCGTGCGTACTTCGGGGTGACGGTGACGCCGTGCTCGGCGAGCAGCGTGACCGCGGGCTCGATGTCCTCGAGCTCCGGAAGTCCAACAACGCCGTTGATCCGCCATGCCTCGCGGATCGCCTGCGCCTGGCTGGTGCGAGCGATCTCGGCGAGTGACCGCCGCTTCTCACCGGGCTCGACATCGCTGGGGCGGGGCTCGCCTGGCTCCGTCGGGTCGGGTGACTCGTTGCCGCCGGTCGTCTCCTCGAGCTCTGCGTCGATCTGCGTCTTCTTGCCCGGCGGCTCGTTCCACGGGGACGGCTGATCGAGATTGCTGAGCTTGTCCGCGTGCCGGATCGCGGCCAGCTCTGTCAACATCCGGGCCTTGGCGAGCTCGTCGTGTGCAACGTTCGACGCCCGAAGAGCCCTCTCCAGTCGCCGCCTCCGGAGCAGGGTGGTCTTGCCCGCGAGCGCCAGCCGGGCTGCCCGACGTGCTGCCCGGTCTCGCGTCCTCGTCAGCGCGTCACGCTGATCGTCAGCCAGGCCGAGCCGGGACAGCGCCCGCTCCCGAAGCTCCCTGACCACGCGCTCCCAGGTGGAGCTGCGCGCGTGATCCCTCGACCGGATCTCGATCCCGAGAGCGAGATGCAGGGCGACCAAGCTCAGCACGGGACCGAGCAGCACGCGAAGCACGCCAACGACCGGGCCCGAGAAGGCGATCGCGCCGAACGCGGCGACGCCACACAGCGCCCAGCCGAGCAGCCGCGCCGGACCCGGTCGACCAGTCGTCCGGACTCCCGACCGCATCGCGACACCACAGGCGATCATGGAGATCTCCATGACCGCGAACAGCACGGCACGTTCCCAGATCGCGGTGATTCCGAGCCACTCGAACAGCCGCCACGAGGTGTCAGCGCTGACCAGTAGCGCGCTGAGCGCAACCACGTAGAACGCTCTCGCTCCGATGCTCGGCGGGCCCTTCTCCTTCGCCAGGAGGTAGCCGTGCATGAGCCGCGCGGCGAGGTATCCCACGAGCTGCGCCGCCGCAACGAACAGCAGCAGAGGAACTGCGTATCGCCAGGCGGCGGCCAGTCCGAACCGGTCCTGCGCAGCCCGCAGCAAGTAGTCCCACGCAACGGCATCCGGGGCGAGTACGACGATCGCCAGCAGCAGCGCCAACGACCCAGCCGCGACCTTCTGCCTCGTACTGTTCCCGATCTGTGGCGCACCCGGGGGCGCCTTATCCATCACCACCGCCGGTGCGGTGGACAGCGCCGGTCGGCGCAACATCCTCGGCTTCATGACTGTGTCCTCCTGACCTCATCGGGCCTCATTGACAGGCCGCACGATACTGATCGACTCAGTATATGTCTACTGAGTTGATCAGCAGTCAGGTGTACTGGCTGACCTTGTAGGGTTCGACCTGCAGCTTTCGCCCGATCTGCGCCTGGACAGGAGGAACTCGAGTAGTGCCCGACAGCCCAGCGCAGCCGGATCCGACGGCCCAGTGGTGGACGACGACGGACGTCGCTGCCTACCTCGGTGTCACGCCTGGAGCGGTCTCGTCGTACCGCGGGCGTGGTCAGATGCCGCCGCCGGACGATCGGGTCGGTCACGTCTGGGTGTGGAAACCGAGTCGGATCGTCGAGTGGGCGGCTCGTCGGAGTGGCAGCAGGCGGGCGCAGCAGGGCGACGACGTTCCGGAGCTTGGTGCTGCGCGAGCTGATCCTGACGCCGAGTGGTGGACCGTTGACGATGTCGCCCTCTACCTGGGCGTGAAGCCTCGAACGGTCGTCGCGTATCGCAGCGTCGGCTCGCTCCCAGAACCTGACCGGCGAGTAGGTCGGCGTGTGCTGTGGCGACCGCGCCACATCATCGAGTGGCGTGCTGGTCGATCCGGCGATGAGCCTCGTCAGGGCGTAGGCGACGACCAGGTGTAGCGCCAGGTGCGCCCGGGACGGCGCCTCGGCCTGATTCGGCGAGACCTCTGCCAGCTGGTCTTTGATCAAGAGCGCACCTCCGCGGTGCTGTGGTCCGATTGGACGAGCCTCACTATGCATCGTCCCGATGCCTATATGCAACAGCCCGATGCCTGCTACCGTGATGTCCGTGCTGGTCACGGAGCTATCCAGCACCGCAGTCGCGCCTATGCACTGAGCCGGTGCCTCTGCGAGACTGTGCGGGCCACCTGCCCCCGGCCGGGAGAGGAACGCCTGATGCCCGAGAACCCCGTGACCAGCACCCATACGCCGTTGACCGTCCGGACCCTGCGCACGCTGCCGGACGCCGTATGTACCGAGCGCCGCACCTGCGTCGGTCGACACAAGATCGACGGCCATGCCGGTTCGTACGTCGTGGTGAAGGAGGTCACCGATCCGGCGGTGATCGGTTCGCTGTCCCCCCACATCGGCTCGGGCGAGCTGCTGGGCTGGGTGCCCGATGACCTGTTCGCCCCCTACGACCAGGACTGACGCATGTCCGAACTCCTCGATGAGCAGGGCCTCGGCGACTACATCGACGCCCACTACCGCGACGCCGGCGATCACCTGTTCCGGATGGAGCGGCTGCCGCTGTACGACGTCCCCGACCAGAACGCCGACCGGGAGGCCTTCTTGGCCGGCCGGGCGCCGGACTGGGCCCGTAAGCAGCAGTGGCTCGACACGCTGGCCGAGGAAGCCCGAAGGGGGCTGGTGTCGCGGCGGGTGCGGATCTTCTCTGAGCAGCTGACCGACGACGAGCTGATGGCCTGCCACTACGGCTACCCGTTCACCGGCCGGTATGAGGACGTGCGGGTGCTGCACGCCGGGGAGCACCCGCCGGTGCAGCTGCTCGACCACGACTACTGGGTGATGCAGCCCGCTGGCGGGCCGGTGTCGGTGCTGCGCATGCACTACGACGCCGGGAGGTTCGTCGGCGCATCCGTGGTGCCGCCCGCCGACCACCGGCTCTACCTGCGTGAGCAGCAGCTCGCCTGGACGATCGCCGAGCCGTTCGTGCAGTGGTGGGGCCGGCACCCCGAGCTGCACCGCACTCTGGCCGCCTGACCGCCGGTGGCAACCAGGCGCAGGACGGCCACCAGCAGCCGGGACGAGATGCCCCGGCTGCTGGTCGCCATCCGCGGGGACCGCACCCAGAGCGAGGCCGCGCAGCTGTCCGGCCTCACCCAGTCCAAGATCAGTCGTGCCGAGGCAGGCAAGTTCCCGTTCGATGAGGAGACCGCCGCGGCGTACGCGCGCGCGCTCGGCGCGGAACCAGCGCAGATCCGGCGGCTCGTCGCGCTGGCCGCGGCGCATGGCGCGGAGAACATGACCGGCCGCAAACAGCTGATCCGCAGCGCGCATGTGATCCAGCGCCGCCTCGCGTCGCTCGAGCAGCAGACCCGGTTGCTGCGGTCGTGGGTGCTTGATGTCGTTCCCGGGCTCGCGCAGACCGCCGACTACACCCGGGCCCTGCTCGGGGAAGACCCCGGCGAACGCTGGTGGGCGGCGCGCCGCGAGCGGCTCGCCGTGGTCGACACCCTGGACCGGGAGCTGCACCTGCTCATGTCGGAGGCGGTGCTGCGCTGGGGTATCGGCTCGGCGGAGATCATGGCCGCCCAGGTGGCGCATCTCGCCGAGCTCGCCGGCCGGACCACGATCCGGCTGGGCATCGTGCCCCTCGACACCATCCACCCGATCGCCGCCCCGCGCGACTTCTCGATCTTCGGTCAGGCCACCGCAATGGTGGCCACCGATGTAGGCACCACGTTCATCTCCGAGCCGGACGACATCGCCGAGTTCGGCAGTGCCCACGCCGAGCTCTCCGGCCTTGCCGCCTACGGCGACGACGCACGCCGGCTGCTCGACCGGGCGGCGCAGCTGTACCGGGAGGGCGCTGCATCGGGCCCCGTGGCCCGCTGACCACGGCGCGGCCGGGGATGCGCGATGTCCGGTCATGGCGCCGCCGACGCTGCGCCGGGCCGAACGACGAAGGGCAGCAGGAGACGCTGATCGCGCTCGGTGCCCAGCGCGCGGTCACGCACCGGGGTCCCGGTCCGGGGGGCTTCCCGGATCCAGCCGTTGCCCAGGTAGAGCGCGACGTGCTCGACGCCGTCGACTGTTCCTGTGGGTGACCAGAACAGCAGGTCGCCGGGCTGAGCCTGCGCCCGCGGGATCTGTGTGCCGGCCTGCGCCTGGTCACGGGAGACCCGGGGGATCTGCACGCCGGCGGCCAGCCAGGCCATCTGGGTCAGCCCGGAGCAGTCGTAGGTGTCCGGGCCCGTCGCGCCCCACTGGTAGGGCTTGCCCAGCTGCTCGCCGGCGAAGGCGAGCGCCGCGCCCGCTGCGCCGGCCGGGACTTGGCCGGGCTGGCAGACCAGGGTGTCGGTTGCGCCGCCGAGCTGGGCGAGCAGCGCCGCGGCGGCCCCTTCCCACTTGGCGTAGGCGTCGGGGAACGCCGAGCGCTGCACTGCCTGCGCCGCCTGGGTCAGCGGCATCTGCTCCCAGCCCGGGATGCCGGCGAGTCGGGCGTAGAACTGGGTCGAGGCGTAGCGGGGATCGAGGATCTCCTGCGGGGTGCCCCAGCCTGCGGAGGGCCGTTGCTGGAACAGCCCGAGCGAGTCGAGGTGGCCGCGGTCGAGGTTGATCAGGCTCGATTCCTGCATTGCGGTGGCCAGGGCGATCCACTGTGCGCGCGGTGGCGTTCCCTGTTCGCGCCCCACCGCGACGATCACTTGGGCGTTGGCCTGCTGCTCGGCGGTCCACGCCTGGCCGCCCCCTCCAGGAGTGGAGCGCTGCACTGCCGGGCTCGCGCCGGCGAGCCCCGAGATGCAGGCCCCGTTCCCGCCGGTGCCGGTGAACGCCGGGTCCGTCCCGACCAGCGCGGCGAGCACCGCACTCAGCAATAGGCCGCTGGCGACGGTGAGCGCGATCAGCCCGCCGACGACACGTCGGGTGGTGCGGGGCCGCGCCACCGCCGCCGAGGCGAGAAGGAGGGGGCCGGGCATGTCACGCCGTCCTGAGCGGGCGCATGGCCGAGACGCGCCATGTCGTCTCCTCCGCCCCCGCGCGCTCCGGGTCGCCGTTCGCCGCGCGGCTGTTCTCCGAGGCCCGCTCCTGCGAGAGCTCGGTGAGCTCGATCTCGGCTTCGATCGTGTCGAACCGCACCACGAACACGGCCGTTCCGGTCGGGCTCTCCACCCGCCGCGGCGGGCCGGTCACCTCGCTCGCCGGCACGTTCGCCGGGTCGATCTGCGCGAGGACTGTTGCCGCGTACTCGGGCGTGCTCAGCGGCTCAAGCCGGCGCAGCCACTCCCGCGGCGCCGTCTGCGGTGATGCCCACAGCCGGGCGAACCGCAGCGCGATCTCCCGCGGCTCATCACGGCGCGGCGCCCCGCTGGCCGGGGCCGACCGAGATGGAGTCGGTGTGCTGGACGTCGTCGCGACGGGTGGTGGTGGCGCACTGCTTGCGGCGGGCGGTGCCGGAGCGGCCGCCGCGGTGGTCGGTGCCACCGGGTTCGCGGCGATCGCCGTGACCACTGCGGGGCCGCGCGACACCACTACGGCCGACAACGCGGTCGCGGCGACGACCAGGATGAAGCGGCGGCGTGACCACAACAGCCACCGAACGGCGGGCCGGAGGATCACCATCGCCGCCCGTCTCCGAGCTCAGGGCGGCGACCCCGATCCGGGGCGGGGCTCGGATCAGGAGACTCGCGGCGGGTCGATGGACGTCGCTGCCGACGGCGCTCCTCGGCAGCCGCGGGCCGGGTGGGGCGATACAGGCCAGGACGGTGCGCCGTGCGCGGGAGCAGCGCGACCGCCGCCGAACCGAGCTCGGCGCCGTCATGACCGGGCAGCGGGAACGACCGGGCAAGGTCGGGGCGGGCGACATCCGGCCGTGCAGGGCTGGACTGCGTCTCCACGCCTGGTGTCTCGCCAGGCTGCAGCGAGCCGGCCGAGGCCTCCCGACCCGCTCTCCCGACGCGGCCACCGGCGGTGACGGGAGCAGGGACGCCTGGCCGTTCCTCACCTGCTGGGCGGTTGCCGGGGACTCGCAGGTCCTGATCGGGCGCGCCGGCGCGGGCGGTGGCCGGCGCGGGCCGCATCGGGTCCGGCAGCCGGACGACCGAGCCGTCCCCGTCCCTCGTTGGCCCACCGTCGCTGCCGCGACGGTGTGGCCCACCACCGGTGTCTGGGTGAGGGCCACTCCCGGGCCGGGGGAACTGCGGCCCGGGCCCTGGTCCGCCCGAGGGTCCGCCACGGGGATCCGGCCGCGGTCCGCCCCCGCCCCCGCCCCCGCGGCCGTCGCCGCCCGGGTCGGTCGGATCGTTCGCTTCGCCGCCCCCGCGGCGCAGCGCGGCGCCGAGGACGCCGAGCAGTTGCCCGTGCCGACGACCGGCCAGCTGTCGCGCGTGCCGGTAGCGGTACTCGGACCTGACCCAGCGCCCGGTCCGGCCGGCCGAGGAACTTGCCCGCCGGCTGGCGCCGTGGATCGTTGCCAGGATCCCGCCGAGTGAGGTCAGCGGCTTCATGAATTTGTAGAGCACAAGTGCCGAAACCCAGCACAAGAGGATCATCGACCAGTTGTTGATGCCCTCGTTCGTGATATAGAGGACCAGCAACGTGTGGAGCAGGGTGACAACACTCGCAACGGTGCCCGCGACGATGACGGCGCCGATGACTTTGACGCTCTTTTCTGGTGTGTCGGGTTTCACGATGCCCACGAGTGCAACCAGTGGTGCGGCGGCCGGCAGGAACGCCAGGAATATGAACATCATGTATTTGATGAGGGATCCGAAGATCTGCAGGGCGGCGATGGGGAGGAGTTTGAACAGGGCGACCGCGCCGGCGGCGGTGCGTGAGTCGCCGCGGCCCTGGATGTTCTGCACTTCAGTGGGCCGTGCCTCGTTGTCGGCCAGTTGCTTCCAGCGGAAGCCCTTCTCGCGCAGGATCGCGGTCTGCTCCTGGTCGGACCCGTTCTCCATGCGGTTCCACTCGTCGCGGGTCAGTGCCTGCGCCTCGAACATCTGCCAGGCCAGGTCAGCGTTGCCGGAGGTGCCGACCATGCCTTCCTTCCAGGACTGCCACAGCAGCTCGCGGTAGATCACGTTGCGCATCCCGTAGTCGGCGCCGGCGACGCCAGACTTGGGGAACGCGCGCTGTGCGACGGTGTCCTCGACCTCGTTCAGGGCGGTGCGGACCACCCCGCTCAACTCCTCCGACAATTGAGCGCCGGAACCGAATGACAGCGCCGACATGCCGACCGCCACCAGGATCAGCACGACGCGTGTGATGATCGCGCCGAGATCTCCCTTCCGCGCCATGATCATGATCATGGATCCGGCAACCACGAGCGCGGCCCCGGACCAGGGGGAAAAGACCGCGTCATTCAGGGTGGCTCCGGAACTGCGGGCAGCCTCATTCACCGCCCCACTCGCCGCGGGGTCCTCGGCGAGATTCTGCACGGCGACCTGTGCGGCGAACAGGTCTTTGGACAGGTCCAGAAACATGTTTCCGAACATCGTGTCGATTGCTGCGCCGGGGTCGCGGATCGCTCCCCCGCACCCCAGGTCGTAGGTCGACCAGGTCAGGCCCCCGTAGCCGTACTGCCCGTAGGGGTCGGGACCTTCGGCGGGGGTGTCCTGCGGCTCGAGCACACCCGGGTCCAGGCTGCCAGCCAGGCCCGATACCGGACCCGTTGCCGAGGGCGCGGGCGCGCACCCCGAGAACGGGTCTGGGGTTCCGCGCCCGACCGTCGGATCGAATGGGGCCGGATCGAGCGGGTCGAACTCCGGGTCCAGGGGGTTCGGCTGGGTTGGCGGTGCGGGCTGCGACGGTGCGGGCTGCCCCGGGGGCGGCGCTGGGGCTGGCGGCTGAGCGGCCGCCATGCCCGGCAACATCAGCAATGCGGCGATGATCATGCAGGTGAGCAGTGCCGCACGGCGCCACCACGGTGTGCGCCGAGCGGGTAGCTCGGCGGGCGCGGTCACTGGTGGTCCTCGAGGCGAGCGGCGTTCGTGTCGAGCGCGCGGCGCAGGCTGGCGTAGTGCGCTCCGCTGAGATCGACCCGGACCTCTTCGCAGTAGTCGCCGCTGCGCCACATGAACTCGCGCGGCGCGTCGGCGGCGAGCCCGGCGACGACGTCGAACCCGGAGGACAACTCCCCCAGGCGGGGCTCGTAGCCCTGGCCTGTCGGCACCCGCAGCAGCCGCAGCGCGTCCTGTTGTGCCTGTTCGTCGGTGGTCCGTCCGACGAACACGTCGTGGCACAGCGAGGCCAGGCCGCTCTCGTCCCCGCCGCCGAGTTTCAGCACGTCGCTGGCGAGCTGGCCGGCCACCAGAACCCGCGCTCGGTACTTGCGGTTGTCTCGCGCGAACTGCGTGATGAGCGTTCGGCCGGTGCTGGTCATCGACAGCCACCGCAGCTCGTCGAGGCCGACCATCTTCGGGGCGGCTTTGGGTAGCTCGTAGACCCTGCGGTACGCCAGCCAGGCCGCGAGGTGCATCAGCGGCAGCGACAGCTGCTCGTCCAGGCCCCAGTCCTGCTGGTCGACTCCTTCCCGCGGCAGGCTCAGGCCGCGAGTGGACAGCACGAGCAGCCGGTCGTTGTCGCTCGCCCACGCTTGCGTGGCCGAGCCGAGCAGCAGCCGCGCGGGGCCAGACGTCGACAGGATCGGGCCGAGTGCGCTGGCCAACCGCTCGCCGTCCTCGCCGGCCGCGCGCAGCGCGTCCAACACCTCGCCGAGCTCGTGATCCGCGCCTGTCCCGACCCGGTCCACGGCCTGCAGGAGCAGCTGCTGCACCGCGCCCTCGCGGCGGATGGATGCCGGCAGCAGCTGGGTGATGAGGCTGACCACCAGCGTGGTGCGTTGGGCCTGCGCGGCGTCGCAGTCATGCAGGTAGGCCTCGTCACCCGGTGGGCCAGGCGGGTAGGTGGCCCGGTCGGGGTCGGCCACCAGCCCGTAGGGGTTGAGTGATCCGGCGGGCGCGTCCAGCAGCGACAGCCCGCGCGCGTAGCCGCGTAGCTCGGGCAGCTCGGTCAGGCGGGTGAGCGGCCCTGAGGGGTCGAGCAGGGTCGCGTAGGCGCCGAGGGAACGCACCGCTTGGACGGCCAGCGCCCCCAGCAGGAAGGTCTTGCCGGACCCGAGGCCACCGATGATCGGGGTCAGCCCGGACACCTGTCGGGTGTCCATGTCGTGCCACGCGTTCCACGGGATGACCCGCCCCGAGGCGCGAGTGGTGAAGGTCAGCGGTCCATAGTCATCGCCGATGATCTCGGTGGCGGTGGGGACGGCCATCGCCAGATGACGCAGCGACATGCGCCGGCGGAAGGCCGTAGTGGCAAGCGGTTCGCCGGGGATGAACTCGCGGGCGAGCCCGAACTGGGCCTCGCTGCGTTCGATGGCGATCTTCGGGTGATAGAGCTGCTTGAGGTAGTCGAAGGTCTCCAGCGCTTCCCGCTCGGTGCTGGCCGGGATCGCCAGCCGCCACCATCCCTCGCACCGGGCGGACAGCCCGGTGTTGTCGGTGTCGTGTTCGTCCTGGACGACGGTGGCCAGGTCGATCTGGCGGGCCAGCGCCGGCGGCGCCTCAAGGCCGTGATCGACCTCGTAATGCCGCTGCTGCGCGTACACCCGGTCGGTGACGTACTTGAGGCTCCGGCTGGCCTGCTCCTGCGGGAGTATGCGCATCCGGGCGGACCACTCGACGGGAACATCGAGCCCGTCGGGAACCGTCATCCACGGCAGATCCTCGGCGGGGACGTTGAGCTCGCCGTCCATGCGGCCGAGCGAGGCGATCAGCACGTGCCTGATGTGTCGGCGCCCGGCCGCGGCGCCGTCGACGACGAGGGTGGGCGCGTACGGCTCGGCGGTCCAGTGCGCAAGCTGCTCGACGCCGGCCAGGTCCTCGGTCTCCCATTCGCTGTGGGGAGCTGCGGGCATCACGGCTTCCGGTGGCAGCCCGAGCGCGCACGACCGGTACAGCAGGTGCAGCATCTCGTCTGCGGTGACAGGACGGCCGCCCAATGCTGGGCTGCGCAGCACCGAGTCGATGCGTTGGATCTCCTCGTCGAGCGCGGAGAGCTCGGCGCCGAGCCAGCGGCCGGCGAGCTTTCGGATGAGGTCGCTGCTGCTGTGCGCGAGTTGATCACCGATGCTGCCTCGGCGGCCGCGACCATGGCGGATCTCGACACCGAGGAAGACCTGCTTGACCGCCTTGGGTGTGGTCAGGGCCCGCTCTTGCTCGGCGAGCAAGTGCTGCGACCAGCTGATCCCGCCAGGGGCATCGGGAAGCGGGAAAGCCCAGCTGTCGTGGCGGCGCGCCCACTCCGCGGCCGGGTAGGGCTGCCAGGTGACCCGCCAGTGCAGCCACCGCTCCGGCAACGCCGAAAGCACGCGGCCGATCGCGGACATCAACCCGTTCCGCTCATGGTCGGCGCGCATGAACCAGGGCCGAGGCGCCAGCGCGTACCAGGCCATCGTGCCGCTGCCGGTGCGGGTCAGGTGTCCGGTGATCCCCCGCAGTGCAAGTCGCGGCCGGTAGGACTTGATCTCCGGGTCGGTGCCCGTGCTCGGCCGCCGAGACCTGCGAGGACGACGATCCCCCGGATAGCGACCCGGCCCCGGTGGCGGCCCTGGCGGAACCTGCGGGGGCGGGTATGGCCACGGTGCGATCAGGTGAGTGGGCTCGGACTGCGGTCCGGCGGCCGTCTGGCTGGTCATTGGGGTCCTTGCCGCGGGTGCGGGCGAGTTGGGGAGACGAGCACATGCCGGGGATCGGCGACCGCGGTCGCGGGCTGGGCGTCGCGGCGCGGGGCGTCCAGCTCGGCGACGAACATCTTCAGCACGGACCCCGTGGGTCGCTCCGGAGTGATCACTCGCATGGTGTGCTGCGTCGCGAGAACCGCGGCGACAACGACGACCGCGTAGCCCAGGAACCCGTCGATGAGACCGAGCTGCGCCCGGAGGATCAGGAAGACGATGGCGTAGCCGGCCCACAGCACGTAGGCCGCGTAGCGCGCCTGCCACAGCAGGGTCCGTCCAGGTGGACCGAGGTAGCGGTTCTGCAGCGCGTACAGCTCGTCGTCGGAGCGACTTCGCACCGGCTGGTCCTCAGCCGCCGGTGAAGAGGCCGGCCACGAACCTGGCGATGTTCGTGGTGCCACCGGGGATCACGGATAGGCCGACGACGCCAAGTCCGATTGCCGCGCCGAGGACGATCGTCACGATCTTGCCCATGTCCGCTTTGATTGACAGGGCAATGAGGATCAGCCCAATCCCTAGCAGCACGAGTGGCACGATGTTGTCGGCGAGGAAGCTCTGGGCGCCGCCGGTCGACAGCGCGAGAGCGGCGTGCGCGTTGGGTGCAGTGATCATGAAGGTGCCCCTTGTGTTCGCGGCCGACTGCTGGGGTCGGCAACCGCTGGGAGGTGTGTCGGGTCGCCGCTCGGGGCTGCCCGGGGAAACACGCCCCGAGCGGCGACCCCTGCGGCCGAGACCAGGCCTCGGGCGTCTCGGCAGCAGGTCCTACGCCACGCCCTCGGGGCGGCCGCGGGGCCCTCGCAGCCTGCCCCTGAGGGGTGGTGATCTGTGTATATCAGGCAGGCGGCGACCAGAAAAGTCAACTGACAGTTTAATTTGCCAGCGTGGGCGGGTCACCGGTGCAACCTGCACTAAGCTGACGGTCAGGCCCTGACCCGTCCCCCCACCGTGCGAGGCATCCACCCTCATGCCTGGTCCGCGATCAGACACCACCGCAGGGCGCCCGACGAGCGCCTCGTTCGCCGCGCGCCTCCAGGGCCTCTACTCGGATAGGAAGCTCACGAAGCGCAAGCCCTACAGCGACCCGGCCGTCGCCCGGGCGATCTTCGAGGTGTCAGGGAAGCGCGTCTCGCCGCAATACCTGAACCAGCTACGACACGGCCGCAAGGGCAATCCCAGCTCGGAGCTGGTCGAGGCCCTGGCCACGGTCTTCGAGGTCAATCGGGCCTACTTCTACGACGACAACACTCCGGCGAGCCCGGACGACGAGCAGGCTGCGCGACCGCCGGAGGACGACGATTCCGCCGAGCTCAGCCCCGAAGCCCTGCAGATCGGGCTCCGTGCCGCCGGCCTCTCGAAACACTGGCAGAACGCCGTGATTGAGTTCATCAACCACGCACGCAAGTCGGAGGGACTCGACGACGCCGGCGCGGCCCGCTGACCCCACGCGCGGCCGGGCGCGTCACCGATCAGCGACAGGACGGCGGGTTTCAAGGCCCGCCAGGAACTCGCGCACCACGCTTCCACGCCAGGCGCGCGTCACCGCCGAGAGAAACGCGACCTCCTCCCGCAGCGACCCGAGCGGCTCGTCAGGCTGCCGATCAAGGAAGATCACGCCCTGCTCGTGGTCGACTGGGCCGTTCCCGCTCAGACCGGCCCTTCGGATCCGCACTGCCCAGCTCAGCCAGCACGCCTCCGCCGTCGCCGCGATCGTGAACTCGTCATCGTCGGGTGCGCAGCGGCGCGCATGCTCCACCGCCGCGGCGATCAGATCGTCGTCAACTGCCGACAACAGCGCCCACGACGCATCCCGAATGAGGATCACCTGCTGGTAGAGCCGGACTGCTGGTCGAGAACGCATCGTCATGTCCAGGTGGCCTTGCCGGCGGGCCCAGCCAGGCGACACCACCGCCGCTAGGACGTCCGCGAGCGGCCCAAGTCGGCGGGCAGCGACCACGGCGCGCACCGGATCCACCCATCGCGACACTCGGGGGATCAGGAACCCGGCCGCGACCAGGACTAGGCCTGCGCTGCAGAGCAGCTCCACCACCCGGCTGGGCAGCTCACGATCGGACGCCGTCGTCGGCGCTGTGCCATCGACGAGCAGCTGGGCGGCAACAGCAACCGCCGCCAGCCCCAGTACGGCGAGGCCCCCCATCGTCACCGCAAGCCCTGCCCGGACCAGGGGACTCCCCACGCCCGGCCGGTACCTGATCATCACCAACACCAGCAGTGAGCCCGCGAGTGCCGGGCCGGCAAGCGTCACCAGCCACAGCGCAACGGATTCCGCGAGCTGGGTGTGATCAAGCACTGAGCCGCGCGCGTCAGCGCGCGCGGTGGTCGCGGCATAGAACAGGACGATCTGCAGCAGCCCGGCCGCCATGCCGAGGGCGAGTGGAGGCCACGGCAGGAGCATCGAGGACAGGGAGATCTGGCGGGCCAGCGCGAACGTCGCAGTCGCCGCGGCCGTGATCAGTAGCAGCCACAGAAGGTCGCGGAGGTCGACCAGGTGAGCGGCAGACACCCCACCGATCTGTTCGACGGTCAGGGCCGTCGCCGCGGCCGCACACAGGAGCGCGACTGCGACGTCGCGGCGGGACCTCGAGCGCTCACGCAGCCGGAGCGCCCCGGCCAGCGCGAGCGCTGTGACCGGGATGAGCTCGGGACCGGGCGCGACCACGAGTGCACCTCACCGCCACGCGTCCGCGAGCCGGTCGGAACCGACCCGCATCATCGACGAGGAGATCCATCTCCGCGGCACACCGTCGCGGACCCGCTCGCTGAGGACCACCGCGGCCATCGCCTCGGCCTCGATCTCGTCCGTCTCGCAGTAGCTGCTCGACAGCCCGGCCAACCAGTCCTGCACCGACTCCACCGAGCCGGCCCACATCCCACCGAGGGTGGGGCGGGCCAGCGGCGCCGTCGATCGATGCCCCATGATCAGATGGGAGAGTTCGTGCACCGCGTTGTGCGCGGCATGCAGCGGGCTGAGCGTCTCGGTGTAGTAGACGTGGTCGGCCCGCTCGGTCGAGATGTACATCCCGCAGAGCGTTTCCTCGAGCGGGCCACCCCCGACGTGCGGCCGGCGCAGGGCAGGCAGTCGGATCGGAGTCATCAGGATCTTCCGATCGCGTCGCCGGGCGAGTCGACCGCGGAACGTCTCCAGGTCAAACGGCTCGTCGTCGTCCAGCAGATCAAGCTCATTCAGGATCGAGGCGCAGCGGTTCATCAGTTCCGACCAGCGAGGCACCACATGCTCGCCTGCGGGTTCGTCATGACGGGCCATCCCTCATCTCCTTGCTGGCTGGGCCGCATGCCCACGCGCGCTGCGCCGGACAGCCCCACCCCTCACCCGCCACTTGAGGGGTATACGCATGGGTTGACGATCATAAGCGCGGGTGCAGGGGTCCGCGCTACTGCCAGTTTCGGGTCAAGGACGCAGAGGAGGGGACAGGTCTGCCTCCGCCAGAGCGACGAGGCTGCGCTCGCCGAGCTGCCGCAGTTCCTCGGCTGCGACCCAGAGGTTCGTCGGACGATCACCACGACGGCGAGCGGGGGTCAACCGCTGATCAGATGTGTCACGTCTCGGCGTCGTCGCGGCTCTGCAGGCGATCGTCGGCCGCTTCCATGTGCTTGAGGATCGCCTCGACCGCGGCGCGGGAACTGTCTGAGAGCTTCTCTGCGCGGAAGGCGATCGATCGGATCTGAGGGCTGCGGCGTGCGGCCAGCAGCAGCTCGAGGTCCTCGTCCGTCCACTGCTCAGCGTCGAGGAGATGCGACAGCGGGACACCGAACCACTCCGCGAGCAGCCCGAGCCTCTTGACCCCGGGATCGTCCCGACGGGAGTTCATCAGGCGCCCGATGTAGCTGGCCGAGATGGCCCGTGGGTCGTCATGTGCTTCGCAGATGCTCTTCGCGATCGCCTCATAGCTGTAGGGCTTCCCGGTCTGCGGGTTGACCGTCGCTTGCCAGAGTTTCCGCAGCTTCTGGGCGAGAGGGCCCGGATCCTCCTCGTCGGTCACGGTTTCACCACGCTCCCCATGCCCACGCCCGGGCGTCGCACGCTCCTGACCAGGCATCCAAGCACATGACGAGCACTGTGAGCGGCCACGCGACGGGCTCGGGCGCTGTGCTTCACGCGTCGGGCGCCGTGCGGTGGCCGTGGCCGCGTGGCTGCTCGGCCACTGGCTGGATGTACTGCTGCTCGGGAGGGGTGGGCTGGCCCATACGGACGAGGTTGCGACCGGCCCGCTTAGCGGCGTACAGGGCGGCATCGGCCACTTGCAGCAGCGTGTCGAGGTCGATCCCGTGCCGCCCATAGATGGCAGCACCCACGGAGATGGTGAGGTTCGAGACGGTCAGCGGGCCGTCGGGTGTCTGGATTGCGACCTGGAGGCCAGCAACCCGCTCGCGGATCCGCTCGGCTACGGCGCACAGCTCGTCGTCTCCAGCGCTGCCGGGTCCGGCGAGCAGTACAACGAACTCTTCGCCGCCGAACCGGCCCACGATGTCGCGCTCGCGCACCTCGGCCCGCAAGGCCTCGGCGACCGCGGCCAGGACGCGGTCGCCGGCGAGATGCCCGTGCGTGTCGTTGACGACCTTGAAGTGGTCGAGGTCGAGAACGAGTACGCCGCGCGCCCCGTCCCGGTGATCTGACTGTTTCAGTGCCCGCTCCGCTTGCAGTTGCCACGCCGCCGCGTTGAGCAGGCCGGTCTTACCGTCGGTCTTGGCTGCTTCCTCCAGTTCGCGCACCAGGACAGCGCGATGCAGGATCAATAGCGGTGGAAGTGCGAGCACGACGAGCCAGCCGTTGATGCCGATCGCGATTGCCGTGATGGCGCCCAGGCAGAGGGTCGCCACCTCCAGCAGGTTTTCATCCCACGGGGCGAAGATCTGACTCAAGTTCGCGTGCGGTGTACTGACGGCGATCGCACCGGCGATGAGGCAGCTGTTCACCGTCGTGTAGACGGACAGTGCCAGGATCATTCCCCAGAGCGGATATTCAGTGGCGCCGCCGGCGACATCTGCGGAGTAGCGAAGAACCGCGGCGGCGGCCAGTGTGGCGAGCACGACGGTGGATGAACTGAAGACCTGCCGGTAGAGCGGAACGCGCAGGCGCCAGGCGCGCAGCCACAGGTGTCCGTGAACGACGACCGCGACAAGAGCTGCATACGGTCCTGGCAGTGCGACGGCGGCGGCGAAGGTCCACACCGAGCTGAGGTCCACGTGGTTGCCGTCGGTCACACGCCGGCGCGCTCGCTCGACCCGTACGGCGGTCTCTGTGTGTGTGATTCCCAGGACAGCAAGCCCGGCGGCCACCTGTAGCTGTGAGCTCGACAGCGTCGGGCTGCCGAGCAGGCCGACCAGGATCAGGGCAACGGCGGTGGTTTCCACCATGAGCACGGGGCCGAGGAGCCTAACTGGCAGACACCAAATAGCCCAGCGACGGAGGGCTCGCGCCCGGCCGCCAGGCTCATCGGGCTTGCCCCGATCTCCTTCTGAGGTCATCCATGCTCACAGTCCGTTTGGCAACGCGGGGCGATCGTAGCCCCTCCGGGACGGCCAGATCGACCGTTCTGGCCCGTATCGGCATGCCTGCATGTCACAGTTATGAAGCAGGACGCCACGAAGAGTGATGTTGAGACGTCCGGGTTAGCGAGGTACGCGACATGCACGATCACGGCGACCGCCGGGCGACGGTTACGCAACTGCGTGATCAGCGACCGAAGATCCAGGCCGCAGGAGATCGTTAACGTCCTTGGCTTCGACGTCGTTCGTCGGCCGACCGCGATCACAGCGATCAGGAGAGCAGGTGACGCGCAATGCGCAACCACAACTGGTGACAGCAAGCGGAACAAGTCCCGGCGGGAGAAACCTGGAGGGCGTCATGCGCAATCACAACTGGTGACGATCCGTGCACATTACAGACTTCGTGGAGGAGGTGCGCGATGCGCAACCACAACTGGTGATCAGGGATACACGACTCGCAGTCATCACCGCAGCTCAGGAGGGCAGGAGCAGCAATGCGCAATCACAACTGGTGAGACAGATCCGGTCGAGTGGCCGACGATGCTGTACCGGGCCAGCCAGGGGCGCCGAGCGCGCTCGAAAGGTGCGCGGAGCACCCCTGGCCGACCCGGCACTGCCCGGCTAACTCGCCGACCCTCAGGTGGGAGCTTCGCGACTCGGCGCGGATTCCGCTGTATACCCGGCGACACCGGGCACATGGCGCAGGAACGGATCCTCTAACGAGGACGGCCGGCCCAGCACGGGTGCCGGACTCGCTGGAGGAACTGCCCGGGCCGACCCCGGGCGTGGTCGAGCTGCCGCTGCGCCGCGTCAGAGGCAAGATCGCTTCTCTGGCTACCGCGCAGAGTCCGTGCGCTGTGGGGAGGGGCGGTTCGTCGAACCGGCTACGCCGGCGTAGCGCGGCGTCTGGGGCGGCTCGGCTGGATCGCCCTGGCTGGACTGCTGTCGAGACGGCTTCAGTTCCGGTTGCCTCGCGGTCAGTGCCCAGAGCTGCGGACGTGCTCAAGGGCGGTACGGGCGAACGAGATCGCGGCCAGCACGAACCCTTCCACGAGCTCGGTGTCCTGGGGGCCGTGGCCCGTGGCGTAGCGGCGCACGACCAGCGGCTTGCCCAGCTGCTGCATGACGGACTGGTAGTTCTCGATCTGGCGGATCGGGCAGCGCGGGTCGTTCTCGCCAGCCAGGATGAGGACCGGGGCCTGCACCTGGTCCGCGTATGTGATCGGTGAGGCCGCCGCGTACACGTGCGGCACCTCCTCCGGTGAACCGCCGCACAGGGCCCGGTCCATGGCTTTCAAGGCCGCCATCTCGTCCTCGTAGGCGGCGACGGCGTCGGCGACCGGTAGTCCACCGATGGCCGCGGCCCAGTCGCCGGGGTACATGCCCACCGCGAGCAGCGCGAGCTGGCCGCCCCAGCTGTACCCCTCGGCGACACACTCGTCGGCCCGGGCCAATCCAGTGTCGATCGCCCAGCGCTGCACCGCCGCGACATCTTCGAGTTCGGTCACGCCAGGGCGTCCGGTGATGCTGTTGCGCCACGCTGGTCCATAGCCGGTGGACCCGCGGAAGTTGACCATGACGGCGGCGAAGCCGGCGTCGAGCCATGCAGCGCGCATCGCGTGGAAGCTGTCCTGGTCGGCCGCGTGTGGTCCGCCGTGCAGCCGAAACACCGTCGGGTAGGGGCCTGGCGTGCCGGCGGGTCGGGCGATGAACACGTGGATTGGTCCGCCCGGTCCGGGGACCCAGGCATCCTCGAGCGGCTCCGACGGCGGTGCATTCGTCGGGGTCGTCGGCAGGATCCGCTGGTCGTCGTCGGTTCCCGGGTGGATCCGGCGGACCGCCCACGGCGAGGCGCCAGACGACCACAGGTACTCGACGGCGCCGTCGGGCCGGACCACGGCGTCTTCGATGGTGCCGGTTGCCGAGGCAATGTCACTGAGCTGGCCGCGGGTCAGGTCGTAGCGATGCAGGGTGCAGCGTCCGGCGTGCTTGTGTACGACCAGCAGTGTCTGGCCGTCGGGGAACCAGCGGCCCCACAGGTCCCCGGGCAGGGATGTCACCAGCTCGGTCTCGGCGTCGGTTGCGAGGTCCCAGATGAGGAGCCCGGTGCGGCCGCCGCGCTCGTGGCTGACCAGCAGCCTGCGGTCGTTGGCCCCAGGCCCGAAACCCATCGGCATCAGCTGGGCGTCCCGATCGAGCCGGATTCCGACCCGGGTGCCGTCGGAGGTGCGCAGCACCAGGACGCCCGGGTTGCGGTTGTCGCCGTGCTCGGAGTGCGCGAGGGCGACGAGGGTCTCATCCGCGGACAGCTGGCCTACCAGCGCGTCCTCACGATGGGTGTAGATCACCTGTGGATCGGTGTCAGGCCGAACCGCCCAGATCGTGGTGCCCTCTTCGGTCGCCAATCCGACGACGACAACGTGCTGACCGATGGCCAGTCCGCAGTCGTACCCGTCGGGCAGGCCGGGCACCGCCGGCTGCGGGTCGGCGACGCCAGCGTCGAACGGTTCGCGCATCCAGTGCCCGAACTCATCGCCGTCGGTGTCGGCGAACCACCAGATGTCGCGGCCGTCCGCGGATAGTGCGGCCTCGAGGGTGCCGTTGGGTCGCTCGGTGACCTGCCGGTGGTGGTCCTGGCTCCGGTCCCAGGCGTAGATCTCCGTCGTTCCGCTCAGCGAGGAGCGGTACACGCTGCGGTCCGGGTGCCGGCGGGCCGATCGTGGAAGCGACCACCGCGGGGCCGACGATCCGCCGCACACGCGAATGCGCTCGCGCCAGCGCCGGTCGGCGGCGTCGTCGTCGTCGAACAGCGCGGTCGGGACGACCCAATCGTCATCGAGGCGAGGGGGAGCAACAGAGGACGCTGCCGGGTCTCGGCGCGCACCTCCCATGGAGTTGATCATCAGTTATCCGATCCGATAGTCGGCGCCGCGGGGTCGTCGAGGCGCCAGCTTTGGCCAGCGAGCCTATTCATGACCGTTGATCGAGGGCTACGGCCGGGTCAACGCCGACCGCAGCCGCGGCTGCGTCGAGATCAGCCAGGGCGAGAGGGGGTCGCCCTCAACAGGTGAAATCAACTGTCAGTAGAGGTTTCGTCTTCGATCCTTGCCTGATATACACGCTACGTGGGCTTCGTGCGCGCCCACGATCGAGCCCTGAAGCCCATCCCCGAGGGACGCAGTGGACGACATCCGAGCAGACGCCGCCAGAGATCGCCGCGTGATCGCTGCAGGACGCCTGCGCGCCGTGTGCGGTCCCCGCTGCAGGTCCGGGGCGGCGTTCGCAGAGGGAGGACGCAGATGAGCAGGACGCATCGACCCTCCCATCGGGAGACCGGTGGCGACGACACGTTCGCGACCCCGTGGAGGTCGATCGCGCCGCGCGCCGCGATCCCGGCCCAGTCCCGACCTGAACAGCCTGCTGTCGTCCCAGACCCTGCCGTCGACTTCGAGGTCGGCGATGTCGGCGATGTCGGCACGATGACGGTCGGCGAGCTGGCAGACGCCGCTCAGATGCTCCGGGTCCCGCCAGGGCTACTGCTCGGGGCTGGCGCACAAGACAGGGTCCAGGCGGACCTGCACCTGATGAAGCACCTGCCGGGGCACGTCGCCGAGTTGGCGCTCGAGTTTGCTCGCCTTCGTCCTGATACGGCGGCCGTTCTTGCGTCGATGATCGACCGCTACGCCGCCGCGGCTCGCCGGCCGCGGACGCCCCGTCGGACCTCCGGCCGGGCTGCGACCGTTGACACCGGCTCATCCTCAGTAGAGGATGACTAGATCATTGCCATCTACTAGTGAGGCTGGCGCTGATCATGGATGCAGGAAGCTTCTTGCTCGCCGCAATGACCGCGGCCGGTGTTGCCGCTGGTCCCGTCTCCGGCCCGGCCGCCCTCGCTCAGGATCCGTCATCGCAGGTTGTCACCCCGGAGTGCAGGTTCGGCGCCGACGACCTCTCGGCCGCGGATGACCGGGATGCGCTCGACAACCGCGCAGCGGAGCGGCGGGGAACCACCGACCCCACCGCGGTGTCAGAGCGCGGCCGCTCTTCCGACAGTCTCGATGCGCTCGGGCGCACCGACGACGACATCGAGCAGGCCGCCTCGCGGGAGCAGGCGATCGAGGCATTGGCCCAGGAGCTCGCCGCGGCCGTGGCCGGAAGCGACGATCCCGACGCCCAGCGACTGGAAGCCGCGCTGCGCGCCGCCGGGATCACCGTGTCCGGCACGGACCGGCGCCGCGAGGAGATCGTCGACCTGGGCGTCGAATCGGATGAGGAATCGGATCCCGTGTCGGGTCTCGACCGCCGCCCGACTGCCCGGTCCGGTGTGGACAGATCAGATCGTGGCGCTGCGCTGCTCGACAGCCAGCTCACCGGCGGATCCGGGCAGTCGCGGACCGGGTCGACACAGAACGAGCTCGACGAGCGGGACTCCGCGCGCAGCCGATCTGCCGCCGACTCCGCCTGTGCCGACCTCGAGGATGGCGCGTCGGAGGTTGATCGCGAATCGGAGTCGGTGATCAACGTGCGCGACGGCGTGCTCCAGCGCGACCGCACCACCGCACGGTCGGAGGACCTCGGCGGCGACGGTCAGCGGGGCACCGGCCGGACCAGGCAGGACGAGCCCGACACCGACGATGCGTCGCAGGACGCGTCGATCGGGTCCGTGCTCGACCGCACCAGCGGCGCCGGAACGCGATGAGCGCCGACAACCAGGCAGGTCGCGGCGAGTCTCGGCGACGCTGGCCAATGCGGCGAGATCGGAATGTGCCTCCGCCGGGCAGTCACCCACACGTCGGGCCGCTCGCGCCCGGCGCAGTTCCGGCCGCCCATCGGCATCCGCCGCTGCTGTCGCCGCCCGGGGCGTCGGCACCCCATGCGCGGCCGTCGGCACCCGTCGGCGCGCCCGCCTGGTCCGGACCGGCGGCCGCGCAGCCCGGTGACCGCCGCGCGCAGGAACTGCCCACGAGGCGAACGCCGCCCCGTGCCCTCCCCACAGGCCCT
This sequence comes from Pseudonocardia sp. DSM 110487, assembly GCF_019468565.1. Lineage (NCBI taxonomy): Bacteria > Bacillati > Actinomycetota > Actinomycetes > Pseudonocardiales > Pseudonocardiaceae > Pseudonocardia > Pseudonocardia sp. DSM 110487. The sequence continues at coordinate 61,788 of NZ_CP080522.1, read as the reverse complement.
GCTCCCCGCGCCGATGCGGCGGCGGACGCCTCCGCGGTCGCCGCCGCATTCGGGGTCGATTTCCTGTCCTGGGACGAGACCGACCCGGGCCGGCGGGGCCGCGCGTTGGCCCCGTACGTCGCGCCGAACACCCGCGAGGAGCAGCTCGCCGCCGCCGGCTGGTCGGGTCGGGGCCGACAGCGCGCCGAGCTCGCGCTGTCCGGCACGGTCGTGCGCCTCAACACGCTCGGCAACCGGCTACTGGTGCATGTTCGAGTCCGGGTGACCCCGTTCCGTCGTATCGGTGCCGGCGCGGCGATCGGCCGCGACACCACCGACGTGCTCCCGTTCCCCGCCGCGGCGCCGGCACCCGCGGATCCGGACTGGGAGGCGCTGGAGAGCTACTGGTACGAGCTGCTCATCCCTGTGTTCGAGGTCGAGGAGCGCTGGCGGGTGGACCTGCGCGAGGTCATCGTCGTGCCGCCGGTTCTGCCGATCCTCGATCTGGCCGGTCACCGCGGTGGAGCCCCGAGCTCATGAGCGTGCAGTCCCACAGTCCACCCCCGGTGCCAGACCCGCACGGTGGGGATCCGGCCGGTTCGCGCCCGGCCGCCCCGACCCCCCTCGGGAAGCGCCAGACGCGCGGTTGGCCGGCTCCCGCGGCGGGATCGCTGCTTCCGCCGCTGCTTCGCCAGCATCTCGCAGAGGATCAGCCCACCCAGCCGCTACCCGCGCAGACGGTGTTCCCCGCCCAGGTCTGGCCCCAGCCGGGGAGTCAGCCGCCGTATGAGCCCGGCGACTGGGATCCCGACTCCGCCGCGGTGATGGGCGCGCCGCGGCCAGACTGGGGCCGGCTGGCACCGGCCGAGCCGCCGGCGGTGCTGGCGCCGGGCTTGCCACCCGGGCAGGGCTACGACTTCGGCGTGAGCGCCGGCGACCTCCTCACCGACGAGGCACTGGTGCGGCAGCAACGTCCGGCCCCGACCGAGGGCTGGAGGCTCGCGGTCTACGCCGCGTCCGGAGGGCGGATCAACCCAGGGCAGAGCCCCCAGGAAGCGGCCCGGCTCGAGCTGATCCACCGCATCCGCCGGCCGCTGCCGGCGCCGCACCGGGTCGCCGTCATCTCCGTCAAAGGCGGCGTCGGGAAGACCACCGTGGCCGCCAGCCTGGGGCTGGTGTTCGCCGAGCTGCGCGGCGACCGGGTTGTCGCATTGGACGCCAACCCGGACGCGGGCACGTTGTCGGAACGCCTCACCGGACCCGGCGGGACGACGGTGCGGGATCTCTACGAGGACATGCCCAACCTCGAGTCGGTCGCGGAGATCACCCGCTACGTCCGGGCGGCCGGCCGGCTACATGTGCTCGGCAGCGAGCAGGAACCGGCGATGGGTGAGGCGTTCAGCGCCGATGAATACCTCGAAGTCACCTCGCTGCTCAACCGCTTCTACAACATCATCATCACCGACTCGGGCACCGGCATGGTGCACTCGGCGATGGAGGCGACGCTGCGCACCGCACACAGCCTCGTCGTGGTCGGCTCCCCCACCGTCGACGGCGCCAACCGGGCCAGCCGCACCCTCTCCTTCCTGGTAGACGAGGGCTACCGCGCCGCCGCCGAGCAGGCCGTGGTCGTGCTGTGCGGCGACCGACACAGCCCCGACGTCGACCGCACCCTCATCCGATCTCACTTCGCGGCCCGCTGCCGTGCCGTCGTCGACATCCCGCCCGATCCGCACCTGGCCACCGGAGGCCGGATCAACCCGGGGCTGTGGCAGAGCGAGACCCGCGACGCCTGGTACCTGCTGGCTGCCCACGTCGCGGACGGCTTCGGCGTTCCGAGCCCGTCGCCGGCCGGGCCACCTGCGATCCCGCCGGGTGCGGGCTGAGGGCTGGCGATCTGAATGTTCAGCGCAACCCACCCACCACCGAGCCATCCTCGATATCGGACATCGATGACCTGTTCATCTCTCGTTGTGGATGGTCCGAGGAGCCAGGGGCGATAGCGATGGATCCGATCAAGAGCCGAAAGTGGATCGCTGCGGCCACCCTCGCCGCCGCCGCGGTGTTCCTCGTCATGGTCTTCGGCGAGCGCGGCGGCGCGCCGCCGCCGGAGACATCCTCAGCGGAGGCCGTGCTCACCTCCGAAGGCAGCGCCGCCGACGGCAGTCCGCCAGCCGGGGAGGCCACCAACACCGACGCCGGAGTCCTCGACGCCATGCAGCAGCTGATCGACGCGCTGGGTATCGACCCCGACGACCTTGCGTCGGCCGATGCCGGCGGCAACAACAACTCCGAGGACGCCGGCGGCGACAACAACCCCGAGGACACGGGCGGAAACAACGCCGACGACGAGTCGACCGAACCCACCAGTACCGGGTCGATCACCATCGACAACTTCGCCTTCGGTCAACCGATCACAGTGGTGCCCGGCGCCACCGTCGAGGTCAAGAACCTCGACTCCGCGACACACAACGCGACCGCGACCAACAGCGCGTTCAAGACCCCCAACCTCGCCACCGGCGAGAGCGCCACCTTCACCGCGCCGGACACGCCCGGCCGCTACGAGTTCACCTGCACGCTGCACCCGGAGATGACCGGGACCCTCATCGTCGAGGACAGCTCCGGCGGCGACCGCCGCGGCGGCGGCAAGAACAGCAGCGACCAGAACGGCAGCAACCAGAACGGCAGCAACCAGAACGGCAGCAACCAGAACGGCAACGGCAGCCGTGACCGCAGCGGCGGCGGCAGCGACTCGAGCGGCACACCGACGAGCTCCTCGAAGAACGGCGACGCCGAGCGCAGCGATCGCGGAGCGGCCGACGCGCAGGGAACAAGCTCGGGCCACGGGTCCGGCGATGGCTACTGACCCAGCGACGAGCCCGCAACCGGGCGCGAGCAGTCCTCCAGCAGCCACTCGGTGCTCCGCGGCAGCAGACTTCCCGAGCAGGCCGACATGAGCATCCGTGGCCCGCGCCCCGCGGCGCTCTCCCCAGCCGGAATGGTCCCAGGCTCGGTCGCCGCGGCCGGCGGAGCCGCCCGGCTGGTACACCGCTGGCTGGCCGGGTTCGCCGTGCTCCTGCTCGGCCCCCTCCTGGCGCGCCTGTTCCTCGTCGAGTCGGCCCCGGTGTGGGACCAACTGACCGACATCACCGGCCTGTTCGCGCTCGCCGCGATGGTGTGCACCGTCGTGCTGATGTGCCGGCTGCGGGCGCTATCGCGGGCCGCCGGCATCACCGCGCTGACCACGATGCACCGCGCCCTGGGAGTCCTCACTGCCGGCAGCGTGTTGCTGCACATCGCCGTCGTCATCGCCGCCGACCGGAACAACCTGCTGCTGCTCACCTGGGTCCAGGCGCCGCCGCGGGCCCGCGCGGCCACTGCCGCGTCGATCGCACTCGCCGGTGTCATCGCGCTCGGTGTGCTCCGCCATCGGGTCCGCCGCGACTACGAGCTGTGGCGCTGGGCGCACCTCGTGCTGGGAATCGCGGCGATCGCACTGTCCGCCCTGCACGTGTGGCTGATCAGTGACCTGGTCCGCGACGCCGCCATGCGCTGGGTGCTGGTCGCGTTGGCCGTGGTTCTCACCGCCGGCCTGGCACACCGCGCGCTGTCCGCCCGGCGCTCCAGCGAGCACGTCGTGCGCGAGGTCCGGCACGACTCCGACAGCGTCTGCACCCTGGTGCTCGACCCCCGCAGCGCCCCGCTGAAGTTCGCCCCCGGCCAGTTCGCCTGGCTGCGCCTCGCCAAGGCAGGCGGCGAAGAGCACCCGTTCACCATCGCCTCCTCGGCAGCAGGCGGCGGCTGCGAATTCACGGTGCGCTCCACAGGCGACTTCGGGACCGTGCTGCGGAACCTGCCGCCCGGCACCCCGGTGTGGATCGACGGCCCGTATGGATCATGCAGCCTCGACCTGCTCCCCCAACCCGCATCCGGCACCGCAATGATCGCCGCCGGTGTCGGGATCACACCGATGCTGAGCATGCTGCGCACCCTCGCCGACCGGCGCGACCCCCGCCCACTGCTCCTGGTGCGAGGCGCGCGGGAGCCCGGTGAGCTGCTGTTCCGCGAGGAACTCGCCCACCTGGGACACCGGCTCGACCTCACCGTCGTCGAGGTCGTCCGCCAGCCTCCCCCGGGCTGGAGCGGAGCCCGCGGCGACATCGGGCCCGCGCTGCTGGCGACCGTGCTGCCGCCCCGGCAACTGCGCGGATCTCTCGACTACTTCATCTGCGGGGGCCCTCGGTTCGTCGACGACATCGCGCACAACCTGCGTGAGCTGGCCGTACCCGAGCACCGCATCCACACCGAGCAGTTCTGAACGAGGAGGGACGACGACTCGTGCGATCACCTGTCTCGCGCACCGCGCGGTGGGCCGGAGCACTCGCACTGGCCGTCATCGTGGCCATCGCAGTGTTCGGGTCCGGCGGGGCGTCCGGCGCGGCCGAAGCCCCCGCCGCGCCGGCCGCCGCCGCGCAGGAAACCCAGACCGAGTTCGGCCCACTCACACCGTCCGATGTCGACCTTCTTGTCAAGGTCCGCCAGGCCGGCCTCTGGGAGATCCCCACCGGGCAACAGATGCAGCAGCGCGCGATCAACGAGGTCGTGCGGGAGGTAGGGCGACGGCTGGCGGAGGAACACACCGAGCTGGACGCGATCGTCCGCGACAACGCCGACCAGCTGGGTGTGACCCTGCCAAGCCAACCCTCGACCGACCAACAAGGCTGGATGCAGCAGATCTCCGCGCAGTCCGGGCCGGACTACGACCGCACCGCCGTCAACCTGCTCCGGTTGGCCCACGGCAAGGTGCTCCCGGTCATCGCCCAGGTCCGCTCGGGCACCCGCAACGAGCTCATCCGCGAGTTCGCCACCACCGCATCCACCTTCGTCACCCGCCACCACGAGTACCTCGAGAGCACCGGCCTGGTGGACTTCGCCGCGCTCCCTGAACCCGCCACCCCCGCGGCACCCCCAGCTGCAGCTCAAGCAGCTGGGGGTGCCGCAACCCCACCGCCCGTGCTCGCCGCGAACAACGCCACCGCGGGCAGCTCAGCCAGCAACGGGCCGCTCGACGGGGTGATCTCCGCGATCCGCGACGCCGACATGTCCTCCTACGTCGCCGCACTCGTTGCGTTCGCCGCGGTCATCGGCGGCGGAGCCATGGTGGACATGCTCACCCGTGGACGGCCCGGACCTGCGACGGCGGGCCCTCGGTCCGGCCAGCCAGCAACCCGACACGGGCCAGCACAGCCATTCCCGACCCCACCGTCGCCGCCCGCGGGCTACGGCGCGGCACCCCAGCGGAGAGCCCCTACGCGTCGGCGAGGCCGCGGTCCCGCCGCATTCGGCGTGGCGATCCTCGCGCTTCTGCTGACCTCCCCGGTCCTGCAAGGCACGGCGGACTCGTCCCGGGAGACCGCGATCGCAGCCGGGTTCGGCAAGCTCGACCCCGCCCCCGAACAGGTCCTCGCCCTGGTCGCCAGCCGCGAAGACGACCAGGACAGCGACGATGAATCGCGCGACGAGGACGAGGACCGGGACAACTCCGCCAATGGCGACAACAACGGCGGGAACAACGGCGGGAACACCGACAACGAGGGCAGCAGCGACAGCCGCGCCCGCAGCGCCGAGCTCACCGCGGCCCTCGCCAGCCAGAACCAGGACGATGACGCCGATGAAGAAAACCAGGACGGCGGCCAGGACGGCGGCCAGGACGTCGACCAGGACGTCGCCGAGGACTTCCCCGGCCGCGAGGACGCCGCACTGCCGGCGCTGAATGACTTCACCGACATCGCCGACGTCAACACCGTCTTCTCTCAGCCGGCCGCGAGCTCGCAAGGGTCGACCGGCAGCTTCGTGTCCCAATGCGGGCCCCCGGAGCCGTCACTGCGCAACTCCGACAACTGGATCGTCGCCCCCGGGACCGTCAACGGCGCCCAGCACGTGCACGACTACATCGGCAACGTCTCAACCGACGCCAACACCGATGCCGGGGACCTTCTGCGATCCGAGACCACCTGCGCCTTCGAAGACCGCTCCACGTTCTTCTGGCCGGTGCTGCGCGACACCAGCCAGGTCGGTCCCGACGAGGGAGAAGACGGCGGCGGCCTGGACGGCAACGTCGGGGAAATCCTCGAGCCCTCGCAGGTCGTCATGCAGTTCCTCGGCAACCCGACCGGGCCCGTCTCGCCCATGCCCCAGCTGCTGCGCGTGATCACCGGGGACGCCAAGGCGGTGACCAACGGGGCCGACAACGTGCGAGCCCAGTGGACGTGCCGCGGCTTCGAGGACCGCGCCACCACGCAGTACCCGCTGTGCCCCGAGGGGAGCCGGCTGTTGCGCGTGCTCGACTTCCCGTCCTGCTGGGACGGCGAGAACCTCGACTCGGAGGACCACCGCTCGCACATCGCGTTCCCCGACGAAGAAACCGGCGCATGCCCGGACGACTCAGTCGCGGTGCCGCAGCTGCGGATGATCCTCGCCTACGACCAGCCGGGCGGGCGCAACTTCGCGCTCGACGGGTTCCCAGATCAGCAGCACCATCCGGCCACCGACCACGGCGACTTCGTCAACGCAATGCCCGAGCAGGTGATGGCCGCCGCCGTGGAGTGCATCAACGAAGGGCTTCAATGCTGACGCACCGCGCTCGGACTACCTGCCCTCCCCCAATCCCCCGCAATGATGAGAATCGTCAAACAGTGAGGAAATGAGATGGGTGCAACGAAATACGCCGTCGTTTCTTTGGCTGCGGTAGCGGGCGCTCTAGCCGGCGCTGATGCGCTCGATTCGTCGCCACAGCCGGGCATCATTCCGGTTGCGGGCATCGCCCCCGGAGGGGGAAACGGGGTGTACCCCGAGACGGAAACGATTCGGGAAGTGTCGCTGCAGTCCGACGACGAGGACAAGGACGGCAATCAGGAAAAGGATGAGGACCGCGACGAGGAGGCAGGCAGCGGCAAGGAGAAGGACAGCAACGAGGACAACGACACCGACAAGGACGAGGACAGTAACGAGGACAGTAAGAGCGACAAGGACAAGGACGAGGACGGCGACAAGGACAACGACGGCGACGGCGACGAGGAGAAGGACGGCGACGGCGACGACGGCAAGGATCGCGGTGAGGATCGCGACCGCGACCAGGGCAACGAGCAGGACCAGGGCAACGAGCAGGACCAGGGCAACGAGCAGGACCAGGGCAACAAACTGAACAGCGACCAGGGCAACAAGCAGAACAGCGGCCCGGGCAATGGGCAAGGGAACGGTCAAAACAACGACCAGAGCAACGGCCGATTCTTGGGGCTGGCGCCCGACTCCCAGCCCTCCTCCCCTCGACTTATTCAGACCTAGTCGAATCCCGGACCATGCAATGCGCAGGGTGTGGATGGCCGAGCGCCGAGTCGGCAGTGCTGTCGTCGCACAACACTTCAGAAGGATGTGTGCGGTACAGGCGATGTATGTGCGGGATTGTGACAGTCGAACTCGCGCCGCGTGGCCGCGCCGCGAAACCCTTGGGTATCCCGGCGCAGGAAGCCGCCAGATCCCGTCGACCGCCTGACCCCAGCCCTTTTTCGAGATACAAGCCCATCGCGCGCGGTGGTGCTTCACGCGGTGAGCCATACCAGCGAGGCTGAAGATTCAATCGCTAGGGATGAAAGGAATCTGCATGCGTGACGATTCGGGATCGAGAAAGCATCGGGGACGGCTGCCGCGTTCATTGGCGGCACTCACCGCCGCCCTCCTGTGCACGGTCCTCGCCGGTGGCGCCGCCGCCGCGCAGCCAGCATCACCCGCGCCTGCGCCCGACGGTGCGGCCACCCCGAGCCGGCCCGCATCGCCTGCGCTGCCCACGACCCCGACCGGGCCAGCGCCCGCGCCCGGCCTTCCGCAACCGCCGGCGCGCGCCGCCCTCATCGATCCGGCAGTGCTGGAGGCAGCCCAGCAGTCCATCGTGGGCCTGGTCGTCGTCTGGGAAGACCCTGTCGACCCGTTCGCCGGGTTCTCCGCCGCGGAGCCCCCGCTGCCGGCAGCCGAAGGACCCGACCTGCCAGTCTTCGCGATCTGCAGCGGCTATTTCGACAGCCCGACCACGATCGTCACCGCGGGCCACTGCGTTGACCCGCTCGAGGGCCGGATGGCCCTGCATGCCAGGGGCGGGCCGCGCGACGAAGAAGGCTGGCCGACAGCGCTCCCGCCGACCGCCCTCGAGCCACGCCGCACGGTCTGGGCGTTCCAACCGCGCGAGTTGCCCGGTGCGGTGCTCACCGCGCCGGTCATCGCACGCGTTGATGACTTCCGCAGCGCGGAGGAAGGCGACATCGCCAAGCTCGCCGTGGCTGGCTTGCCGCCGGCACGGCCGCTGCCGGCCGCTGCGGCTCCGCCCGGACTCGGCGAGCTGGTCGCCTCGATCGGGTTCCCGGGTCTCAACATCATCGACACCGACGGTGTCGACATCGCCGGTCTCCTGGCCGGTGGCAAGTCCCCGGCCGAGGTCCTCCAGGACTCCCGGCTGCGGCCCTCGAACACCAGCGGCACGATCACTGCTCAGCAGATCCGGCACGGCGTCCCCGTGTACCAGGTGAACGCTGACCTCTCGGGCGGCATGTCCGGCGGGCCCACGATCAACGCCCGCGGAGAGGTCCTCGGCGTCAACAGCCAGATGACGGTGCCGTTCATTGGACAGAACTTCAACGTCATCACCGACACCGGGATGCTGCGCGAGTTCCTGCTCGGCCCCGGTGCCGCACAGCCGGTTCCCGCCCCCGCCCCCGTTCCCGCTCCGGTGCCGGCACCGGTGACCGTCGCCGCACCGGCCGCACCGGCCGCACCGGCAGCTGCGCCCGCCGCCCCGGTGCCACCGACCGGCCCGATCGCGCCCGTACCGGCCGCCACCGACGAGGTCAGCGTGCAGGCAGCGGTCAGCAACCCCCCGGCGGACGCTGACCCGCCCATCGGCTGGGTCTTCGCCGGCTCGCTCATCGTCGGCGCGATCATCGGGGTGTTCGCCGGTGCTCGTCTTCAGCGCTCCCGCACTCGGCTCCGCCCGGCCCGCGCCGAGCCGGCGGCGAGCGCCGAGCCTGTGGCCAGCGGCGAGCCCGCCGAGAAGACGGACCCGATGCCGGAAACGGCCCCCGTGCCGTCATGACGCGGATCCTCACGCCCGCCGTGACCCGGCCCGCAGCTGACGTGGCCGCCGTGGTGCTGCTCCTCGCGGCCTGCTGGGTGTGGCTGAGCTCGCCCGCCTACGCCCATACCCAGCTGGTCGCCAGCGATCCACCGGACGGGGCGGTCCTCGTCGAGCCACCGCGGGCGGTGACGCTGACGCTCACCGAGGTCGACGGCACAGTGTCGATCATCACGGTGAACGATCCGGACGGCGTGCCGGTGTCCATCGGCACGCCGAGGCTCGTGTGGCCGGGGCGCGAGATCGGCATCCCGGCGACGGGCCGACAACGCGAGCATCTACTCCCGAGCGACTCCCTCCGGGTGCCGCTCGCCGCGCTGGCCAAGCCGGGCCGATACACAACCCACTACCGGATCACTGCGGCGGACGGGCACCCGCTGACCGGCGTTCTCTCGTTCACCCTCGCCCCCAGGCCTGGCCCTACCGACGGCGGATCGACAGTCCCGGGAGGCGTGGATCAGGCCCGGCCCGCGGAGGTGGCATCGGCGCCGGCCGCCGCCCCTGGTCCAGAGGAGGAGTCGGGGCCGGTCTGGCCGTGGGTGGTCGTGGGACTGGTGGCCATCGGTGTCTGCGCGGCGGCCGCCCTTCGGCTCAAACTGGTGGATCTGCGCCGATGATGAGGAGCAGCCGGGCCCGTCTGCACCCGCTGTCGCGGGTGCAGACGGGGCGGCCGTTCGCGCTCTGGCTCGCGGACGTGGGTGGGCCGCTTGGCCGGTGGGCCGGGCTCGTGATGCTGACCGCCGGGGCAGCGAGCGTCATCGCCGGTGGGCAGGGACTGGCCGGGATGGGCCTGCCGATCATGCGCGCCGCGATGGACGTTGCCGGTGTGGTGTTCGTGGGCCTGGCCCTGCTCGGTGTGCTGCTCCCCCGTGATCACCGGCGTGCTCCGTCCGTGCTTGCATCGACGCTTCGCCCGGGGGTCACTGTCGCCGGGATCTGGCTCGCCGCCGCCCTTCTGGTGCTCGTGTTCAGTGCGGCCACCGCGTTCGATCGGTCGATCGCCACGGTCGGCGCGGCGGAGCTGCTCGTGTGGATCACCCGCCTCGGGGCGGGCCAAGGGCTACTGCTCACCGTGGCCGGCGCCACGTTCGTCCTCGTCACCGCCACCCTGCGACTGCACGCGCCTGATCGCGTCCCGCCCCGCGCTGTCCTGGCCGTCGCCCTGTTCGCGATGATCACACCCACGGTGACCGGGCACGCCGCGGGCGCCGCCGACTTCCAGGTGATCAGCGTGATCGGCATCGGAGTGCATGTCGCCGCGGCCGCGGTCTGGGTCGGCGGCCTGGGCGCCCTGCTCCTGCTGGTCGCGCCGCATCGCGGCCTGCTGGTCGCCACCCTTCCTCGCTTCTCCCGGCTGGCCGCCGCATCCATCACCGCGGTGACGATCAGCGGCATCGTCGCCACCCTGGTGCGCCTGCCGACCGACCCCCATCACGGTGGCCCGGCCAGCTGGTCCGCGCTGCTCGAGTCCGGCTGGGGCCTGCTACTGACGGGAAAGGTCGTCGCGCTCGCCGGCATCGGCGGGCTGGGTTGGCTCACCCGCCGCCGGATGGCCGCCAGCCGGATGCCACTACTGCTGTGGGCCGGCCACGAGATGGCACTGATGGCGGTGACCCTCGGCCTGGCCGCCGCGCTCACCCAAACCGCGCCCACCACGTGATCAAGACAGCGGCTCGCCGACGGCGAGCCATCCGCAGCAACAGGGGCTGGAGGCATGAGCCGCCGGCCGGAAAAGGAGGACCGAATGCCCAACATCGTGTCGATCGCGGGTGAGCTTCTCGACGCGCTCGCGACGCTCGGGACCTATCTCCGCGTCCACCGCCGGGCCGGCAACACCGAACCGGCCCGCGACCTCCTCCGGGCTGGCCAGCACCCGGCGCCGACACCCTACGAGCCGGGCGCCGCGTACCCGAGGACAGCTGGCATCACGGGCGGCGGCGCCCTCTGACGAAGGAAGCATCATGCTCGCTCGATATGCGCAGGAGCCCCTGGCGCGAGGCCCCGAGGCCGCCGGTCTACAGGAGCCCGACTTCGTGCTGACCGCGGCGCCGATCTACATCGGCATCGCCGCGGTACTCCTCCTGGCGGTGTGGCCCACCCGGCGGGACGCGATCCGACTGATCCAGCGATTGGGCATCAGCGACCCGACCGACCTTGAGATCGATGAAGCCCGCCGATATCTCAAACGCCACCGGATCCCCTACGCCGTCATCTACCTGACGCTCTCGACCGTCACCTCGCTGGTCCTGCCCTCCGGGCGGCCCCCGCTTGAGGCGATCCTGCTGGCCGTCGCACTGACCGGCGGATTCATCGCCGAAGGGATCGCCTGGAGCAGCGGCCACACCGCCACGCCCGGTGGTGCGCCCGCGCCGCAATACACAGCACGTGCGCTGATCCCGGGATGGACAGTCACACTCGCGGGCATCCTGCTCGGCACGCTCGGAGTGCTGAGCACTGCTGCGCTCCTCGGTCAGGACTGGGCGCTGCTCGTGATTCCAAGTCCGGCACCGGCGTTGATCAGTGTGGCTGCGGCGCTGCTGATCGCCACTGCGAGCGTCTGGCTTGCCGTGCACCGCCGGGCCCGCTGCTCCGATCGAATCGATGCGGCCCTGCGCCAACGCAGCGCCCGAGTCAGCGTCATGCTCGCCCTGCTCGCCGCCGCAGCCATCGCGGCCTACTGCGGCTCAGCGGCGGCCGCGTATACGTTCGTCGCGCTCGGATTCAGCGGAGCAATCGCGATGAATTGCCGCCGACAGCCTGCCGTCGGCCCCTCGAATGGCGGCAACCAGACGGCTGGCAGCACCGGTTCAAGGAACGACCCTGCCCCCGCGCCCGCCCAACAGGCAGTGGCCGGGCCGCGTCAGCTGCCGTCCACCCACGCAGGGGACGAGACCCGTGCCCAATAGGCGGAGACGGGTCCGAGCGGTCGATCGCATACCCCGGCGGTGGACGGATCACGTCGAGGACGCCGCCGCATGGGCGTTGACCGGTCTGTCGCTACTCCTGGTGATCATCGCGTTCGTGGTGGGGAACGGCACATTCGGCGAGACCGCTGCGACGCAGCGCGCCGAGGCAGGGACGCGGATGTTGGTGACCGCGACCGCTCTCGAGTCGATGCCGATGCTCGCGCTCGAACAGCCGCTATTCGGCGTTCCCGCACGCTGGATCGGTCCCGACGGACAGCCCCGCACCGAGATGGTGCCGGTCGTGGTCGGCACGAAGGCCGGCGACGAGGTGCCGATCTGGATGGACCGGAACGGCGCCCGAGTCCCCGCCCCATCGCCGCATTCGACGGCGGTCGCCGCGGGGTTCTTGAGCGGCCTCGGCATCCTGGCCGCCGGCGCCGCGGTGCTCGGCGCCGTGTGGCAGCTCGTCCGTCGCTCGACCGCGGCCGCCAACGTCCGCAGCTGGGGCCGAGAGTGGGCCACCATCGGCCCGCGCTGGACCACACAGCAGTAGCGCACGAACCCAAGCCGGAGCCACGCCCACTGCGTGCTGTCGCGGAGCGCGGAGCCGAGGTCGGACTGGTGGCGAGGCGGCAGGAACCAGGTGGACGTCAACCGTGCCCTGAGACGGCCTTGGGATGGCGAACGGGGCCCGCGCTCGGGGAAGTTCTGTTCGAGTCCCGATGCCGCGCTGCACTGATGACGTCGATGACCGCTGCGTCGTCGCTCCTCAGCCGACCGCAGCGCGTCCTCGCCGAGCCTCACGTGGGTGAGGCTGTGTTATGACAGCACGCGCACAGCTTGCGAAGGTTTCGGGAGGCGGCCCGCCGAGCCGCCGTTCGTCGTCATGCGTCCAACTTCAAGGACTCCGCCGGCGTTCGGTCGCCGATGTTCGGCCCGGCGGGCCACGAGCCCGACGACGCGCCGGCTCTTCCCGGCAACGATCCCGAATGGAGGACCGAGCCGTGATGCACCCCCACCGCACCGCCCGACCCGTGCTCGCCATCCCGGTGCTGGCAGCGCTCGTCCTGCTCACAGCGTGTGGCCAGGGTTCGGCGTCCGCCCCGGAGCTGAAGCTCACCAGCGACGACGCTTTCGAAACGGCCGTCGGCTCGGTGTGGGACAACGGCGGCAGCCGCTGTATCGCCGACCTGACGGACTTCGAGTGGGACGGGCTGCGGATCTTCGCCGAGGGCACGCCCGCCGCGATGATCAACAGTTATGTCGGCGGAGAGGTCATCCGCCGCAACTACTACGAGAGCTCGGCCAACCTGCTCGTGTTCACCCACGGTGGCGAGCCGGCGCGGCTGCTCATGATGTCAGGTGACTTCCTCACCCGGGACCGCCCGGACATCACCTACGGCCCCGCGGTTCGACTGACCGTCGATCCCCCAGGGGGAGGACTGGCCCACCTGGAGGATTCCCGTCACTGTATAGCGTGAAAACGCTGCTTGTGGCCTGCGACAATAAGGTGTTAGAGTTCCAAACATGAAGAACCGGGCTGGCGCCCGGACCTCCGACATCTTGCACCGAGCGCGAGGGTGCGTGCCTGCGCTGCGAGAAGGTCAACACGGGAAGGCTGCGCTGACATGAAGATCGCAATGACGATCACGGTCGACGTCGATCCGGCCGAGTGGGACGGCGGGGGCCGCTCGGCCGCCGAGCTGCGCCAGGACGTCAAGGAATACGTGAGCGCCTCGGTGGCGGAACTGGCGCTCGTCACCGAGGCGGGCGCCGCGATCACGGTCCGCTGAGAGCACGCCCAAACAATCCCCGCGAGGAGGAGCGCGCCTACCGAGTGGGCGGCGAGCGGGTCCAGGGCTGATCACCGACGCGCTCGCTCGGGGTGCGGGTCGCTGACGCCCTATCGGCGGATCAGCCGGATCGCGTCCCGCCGGGTGGGCCGATTTCGGTGGCTCGACAGGAGGTAGAAGCATGACGAAGACCGAGGCCGCGGACATCATCGGCACCGACGTGCTCGTGTGGAGCCGCCAGACCGGCGCGCCGATCACGCGGTCGCTGGTCGAGGCCCGGATGTGGGAGATGGGCGGCGGCCACCTCGGCGGCCGGAAGAAGGAAGCCGTCGACACCGGCGTGTCCGGCCGCACCGTCCTCGTCTACGCGAAGCGGAACGCCCTGTGAACACCCCGACTCCGGCGCAGCTCACCGCCGTGAGGTGGGCTCACACACTGCGAGCCGGGCATAGCCACTTGCCGCCCACTCCGCGGCGCGATGTGCTCGCCCGGGTGAAGGCGCTCGGATTGGTCGCCTACGACCTGCGGTGGAGCGTGGACCGGGGCGCCACCGGCAGGGGCTGGCGGCAAGTCTGCGAGCGGATCAACGTCCGCGTCACCGACGCCGGACTTCGAGCGCTGGAGGCGTGATGAGCAAGCGTGGACAGAGCAGCCGTGAGCGGTTCGACGCGGTCGCCGTCGAGCACGGTTGGACCATCAGCCCAGACGACTACGGGCAGGATGTCGTCTACACGAAGGGGCGACGCCGCGTCTCCGTGAGGTTCACTGCGGGCGCTGGTGCCGCCCCGCGCCCGTACGCCGCGGCGTGGAACAACTCCTGCCGGGCGCGGGGCTGGTCGTGTCGCGAGTACTCCGGCCCGCTCGTTGACTGGATCATCGAGCGGTTGGAAACGCTGTGACCGCCACCCCGACGATCACACTGCACCCGGAGGCGCGCGCCGTCGAGGGCAAGCGCTACGCCGTGCACGTCGACGGCGCCCGGGTCGGATCGGTCTATCAGGGCATCGTGTCCCACGACCGCGGCCCCCGGAACGCCCGCTTCGCCACCGTCCGCACCCGCTCGTTGCGCTGGTTCTCCAGCCCTGGCCGCGGCTGGTGCGACACCCGGTACGAGGCCATCGCCGTCGTGCTCGGCCTCCACCTCGGCGGGCCGCCCGCCCAGCACTTCAACTTGGCCCGCACCGCGCACGTCGTCGGGGAGGCGTGATGGAGCTGGAGCAGCGCTGCATACGCCCCGGCCTGTGGGAGATCGAGGGGTGCACCGTCGAGCGGATCGGCCGCACCTGGCGGACCACGACGGTAGACGGCACCGTGCACGTCACCCGCACCTGGCGCGATGCGCGCGAGTGGATCGAGTGGACGTGGTCCGAGCTGCGCCGTGCGTCGTCCTGAGATCCCCCAACAAACTGCTACGCCGGGCGCTGAGCCGATAACACCCATCTACGACAGGAGTCCCGCAATGCCGTACGACCCGAACCGCTCGGAAGACGACAACTACGAGAACCCGACGCCGGACCGGTGGGACCCGTATGCCGACGCCGACCAGCGCGCGGAGGAGCACTTCCAGGACCGCATCCGGAGCGAGGTGCGCCAGAAGGGCGCGTTTCCGCGTCGGTGACCGCTAACGCCTCGAATGACAGCAAATGGAGGGAGGTAAGACATGAGTCAGCCACCCGGACCGCGCCCACGCCGATTCCCGACCCGCGCCGCCGGTATGCAGGACAGCGCTGACCGGTCGGCGCACCAACTGCGCCTCGCCGCCGCCGCGAGGGACGCCGGCTGGGACGACACGATCGTCGAGCGGCACGTCGCGAACGCCCGCACGTACGACCAGGAGGCCGACGGCTTCCTCGCCGGCCGCCACGACGGCCGCGTGGAAGACCCGACCGCCTGACCGAAAGCACCCAGAATGTCAGGAGACGGAGATGTACGCGCGTGACCGTGCTGCAGCCGAGCTGGCCGCCGTGAACCCGGACCTGACCGCCGTCGTCGCGGCGAAGCGGTGGCGCTGCGTGTGTGGGCTCGACGTCACTCCTGGTGAGGTGATGGCGGTGCTCGGCCGGCCACCGAAGCGGCCGCGCGGACGGATGCACATCGACTGCGCGAAAGCAATCGTGCCGTTGCTTCCGTGGCCGAACGACACCGACCGGCCCGCCGATCCGACTCCGATCGACCTCGATGCCCTAACGGAGTGAGGAGTTGCA
Source organism: Pseudonocardia sp. DSM 110487 (assembly GCF_019468565.1). Lineage (NCBI taxonomy): Bacteria > Bacillati > Actinomycetota > Actinomycetes > Pseudonocardiales > Pseudonocardiaceae > Pseudonocardia > Pseudonocardia sp. DSM 110487. The sequence goes on along the minus strand of NZ_CP080522.1, from coordinate 45,728 downwards.
CGATGATCGTCCAGTTCCGCGAACCGTGCTGGGTGCTCGCCGTCCCTGAGTCCTCGTCGGATCCGCACTGCCCGACCCGCGAGGAGGCTGTGGCTGCCTGCGGTGACAGCGGCGGCGCCGTCTACCGCCGTCCGGAGCTGTGCTGGTACGTCGTCTGTGACCGGTGCGGCGAGGTGCGCGCGACGTTCGACGTCGAGGGCTACGAGTGCGAGCACCACGGCTCGCTCGGTGACGCCGAAGCTGCGCAGCGCGAGCTGGGCGCTTTGTGCGAGGACTGCGAGACCGCCGTTGTGCTCGGCTCTGTGTCTACTCGAACCGGCGCGGTGGTTGTCCGCTAACGCCTCAAGGACAGCAGGCCCACCCACACCGCTCCACCAGGAGGGCGTCCAATGCCCAAGCCGATCATCAAGGGCCATGGCGTCGGCTACCACCTCGCCGGCCGCCCCAACGAGTCCATCCCCCTCACCGGCCCAGGCGCCGAGCGGCTGCGCGCCGCCCGAGGCCGAGGGCGCCACCGACATCAAGGCCGTCGAGATCCGCTGACCTCGACAGCACGCCCCCGTCCCCCCACCCAAGCGCCCGATCGTCTCGCCGCCCCCGTGGCGACCGCACTGTGCAACGGCTGCCGCACCCGGACTCGTCGGGATCCACTCCTACCCTGCCGGCCATGGACGCATCGCAGCGCTGCAAGCTATGCCAGGTCAGGCCGGTGGCCGTCTCCGGTGAGTTGAGCATCCGAGGCGCCTTCTGTCAGGACTGCATCAGCCGCTGCCACGACGATGACCATCTCGGGCACTGGTGCGCAATCGATCGCTACGCCGAGGCGGTCGAATGAATGGATGCCCCGGCGTCCCGCGTCCGGGCGCCGTGCACGTTGACGTTTTAGCGTGAAAAGGCTAGCCTGACTGCGGGTTCCTGCCCTGGCTTGTCGCATCAGGCGGCCGGGCGTCTGATTCGCACTGAGGAGGCCGCTGTGCCTAGGAAGAGTCGGCCGGAGCACAACGTTGGCCTGCGTACCAATGACCCGGTGAATCGCGGCGGCCGCAATGGTCGCGTCTCGGCCCCCATCCCAGGGTCGAATCCCGACGCCTGCTGGATCCAGTTCGAGGACGGCGGCTATGAGCGCCACATCTCGGACACCTTGAACGACGGCCACGTCGGCAAGCCATCGACCGGATGGTGCTGAAGCATGTTGACGCCGCAGGAGTTCCTCCAGATCGCGGACGGGTACTAGGCGACGTCCGACTACTCGCACGTTCATCGGCAGGACGGCAACAGGTGCCGCCTGTTCGACGCCGATGGTGAGCGCGCCGAGGCCGACAGACTGGACGGGGCGATCGAGATCGCGGGCTGGGACCACGACGACTGACCCACCAGGCCACCAAGAGGAAGCGCCCGATGAGCACCAACTACTACCTCGACAGCCCGGACAACGACGCCGGACACCTCGGACTGTGGGCGGCCGGCCACTTCATGGCCAAGGCGCCCACCGGCGTGAACAGCTTCGAGGACTGGGCTGCCCAGATGCGAGCTCGGCGGGTGGTCACCGAGAGCGGCTCCGAAATCACGCCCGAGGAGATGATCGCGACGGCGCTGCGGCGCTGGCGCCACGCCTCGGGGCACCGGCGCGCTCGGTACGACGAGGGCGAGTTTGTCGACCGCGGGGTGCTGTTCGTTCGCCGCGAGTTCTGCTGACCTGGCTCCCTCACGGTCCACCGTGTCCCGGAGGCCAGCCACGCACCTTCCGTGCGCAAGCAACGCGGGTGCGCAAGCAACGCGGGTGCGCAGAAAACGCGGGTGCGCAGACAATCGGGGTTGTGGTCACCAGGGCAGCCGCCAGGCCCGATCCTGCTGTGCCGCGTCGTTGATGGCCTTGATCACCTCAGTGGCCAGCGGCAGGGTGAGGTCACGGGCGTCCGGCAGTGGCCTGTCGCGCGTGTCCTGGGCTGCGCTCTGCAGCAGCACCAGCTCCTCGTACTTGGCGTCGCGGCGGGTGGCGACGGCGTCTCGCTGCTCACGCAGCGACCGCAGGGAGGCCTCGTGGGCCGCACTGGGCGGCTGCGGGACTACGCCTGTGAGCTGCTGGTCGAGATCGGCGAGCTGCTGGTCGTAGTCGGCGAGGTCCGCCGCGGCCGGGGCGATCGCCCCCCAGGTCACCATCTCCGACTCCAGGACCGTGCGTTGCTGCATCAGCAGCGTCTTGCGCCCGAGCAGGAGCTCGAGCGCGGCCGGCCGCGGGGTGTCACCATCGCGTCGTGCCGCGAAGGCACCCCAAGCCTGTTCGGTCTGCGCGACGATCTCGAGCTGGCGGCTCAGCGAGGCGATGGTGGCTTGCGCCCGCGCCGGCCAGTCGCTGTTGTCGTCCACCACGGGGGCTGGCGCGGCCGTCAGGGTGACCACCGGCGGCGGCTGGTTCAGCATGGCGGTGCCTGCGATCGCGAGCACGGCGACGGCGGCCGCGGCTGAGACCGCGCGCCGGTGGCGCAGAGGCCGTGCTGATTGTGCTGCCGGCAGATCGTGAGCTGGGACGTGCTGGCCGACCTCGGGCTGCGTCGCCTCCGGCTGCGTCGCCTCGGGCCACGGGTCGGGCGCTGGCGGGCTGGTCGCTGGCGGGTCGGGCACTGGCGGGCCCGGGTGGGACTGAGGGCCGGCGGGCTCGCTGCGCGCGGCGCGACGCAGCTGCATCCGGTGGTGGCGGCGGTGCTCGGCGCTGCAGTACCCGCGTTGCGCGCGCCCTGGCCCTCCGGATGCGAGGCCGATCGAGCAGCCTGGAAGGGCGCAGTGGGCCTGCTCGGCTGCGGATCCTTCGCCAGGAGCCAGCACAGGTACCTCCGACCGAGAAGACTCGCTGTCGTGGCCAGGGTTGCTAGAGTGGATCCCTGACTCAGCCACAGTAGAGGATGAGTTTGATCACCTCATCAACTCGCCTGCGTCTGTCGGCGAGCTACCGAGAGGGAGCGGATGGCCATGGCGGCGGCCTCAACCCGTGACGACGACGTTCCGGGCGGCGACACACGCGAACCGAGCGCACCGGTCTACCGCACCCTGCAGGAGAAGCTGAACCACCTGTTCGCGAGCGTCTGCCCACCCGGCGAGGAGCGCGAGTACACCCACCAAGAGATCGCCGAGCTCGCGAAGGCGGCCGGGCACTCGATCTCCGCCTCCTACGTGAACGCGCTGCGGATCCATCCCAACAAGAAGCCCACGATCGAGCCGCTCAAGGCCATCGCGGCTGCCTTCCGGATCCCCGTCGCCTACTTCTTCGACGATGCCGTCGCCGCGGACATCGAGGAGAACCTGGCCCTCGTCGCAGCCATGGACCGACCCGAGGTCCGCACGTTCGTCACCGCCGTGGCCGAGTTGTCCCCGGAGACCCTCCACGAGATCGGCCGGATGATCCGACAGGCCAGGGAGTCCGAGATCCGGGCCTTCGCCTCCGCCATGGCGGAACTCTCCCCCGAGTCCCTCGACGCGATCGGTCAGATGATGGAGCAGGCCCGCAAGCTCCAACGCCTGCCCCACGACACCTGACCGGGCCAACTCGGGCGGTTCATCGACCGTGCGAACGACCTGCTGGCGAGCCGCTCGCCGACCGTCTTCGCTGGTCACCGGGTGCCGATCCTGACTAGCTGTGATCACTCTTCAGGGGATTGACGTTTTCGCGTGACAGCGTGCGATGTACGCTGCCCGGCATGACGCGCACCCGCCGGACGAGAGGCCGGCCCCGAGTGCTCGGGGTCGGCTCTCCGAAGGGTGGCGTCGGGAAGACGACGTGCGCGGTCACTCTGGCCCAAATGGCCGCCGAGGCCGGCTACCACGTTCTGCTCTACGACGCGGACGAGAACCGCTCCGCCTTCGACTGGGTGACCCGGTCCGGTGACCTGATGTCATTCGACGTCCGGGTGGACAAAGGCGATGGCAGGCTCGCGCGGCTGCACGAACTGACCGAGTACGACGTCATCATCGTCGATCTCCCCGGAGAGAGGGCTTCGGCCGCCTGGTCATTGCTGATCTACGGCACGGTGAAGCCGCCGCGCGATCGAAGCCAGGCCGAGCCCGCCGTGGACGCACTGCTGGTGCCCTCCGCAGTGCGGGTGATGGACCTGCGCGTCGTGGTGAGGATGCTGCGTGAGGTCGTGCAGCCCTCCGGCATCCCCTACCTATTGGTCGGCAACCTGGTGAAGACGCCGAGCGTGCCGATCGCGCTAAGCGACCTCACCGAGCTCGCGGGCGCCGGGGTCGATGTCGCACGCACCATCCTGCGTGACCTGTCGGTCCACGCCGAGGCCGTGACCACAGACCGACCGATTACTCGCATGCCGGGAGGCAAGCGATCCACTGCCCGGGCCGCCGAGCGGGAGTTCCGCTCGCTGGCCCGCGAGACGTTCGCGGGGCTACTCGGAATGAAGTGGTCCAAGACCGACCCGCTGAGCGACAGCGCCACCACGGAAGGAATGAACTGATGGCACCACGAACGCGACGGCGGTCGATCCTCAACTCAGTCAGCGATGCGCCGGAGCAGGCCGCCGACGACGAGGCTGCTCCCGCGCAGGCGGCCGAGGATGCGCCTGCCGAGTCGCCCGCCCCGGAGGAGGCCGCGGCCTCGTCGTCGACTCGCAAGACCGGCACGCGTGCATCCCGGAGCAGCCGTTCGAGCACCAGCGGCAAGACCAGCGGGAAGACCACCAGCGGCAGGGCAGGCGCCAAGCAGCGCGACGAGAAGAGCGAGGAGAAGGGCGAAGAGAAGGGCGAAGAGAAGGGCACCGCCTCTCGGTCCGGAAGCACGAGTACCCGCTCAAGCGCCACCGAGGAGCAGGAGAGCAGCGGGGACGTGCCCTTGAGCCAGATTCGGCCACTCTGGACCGGCACAAAAGACGCGCAGCGGATGAGCCTCTACCTCCACCCCGACGACGCGTACGCGCTCGGGCTGGAGAAGCTCCGTGACCACGTCGACTACAACGCCCGAATCCGCGCCATGATCGCAGTCTGGCGTCGCAACGCTCGCTATCGCAACGCCGTCAACCGGATCGCCCGCACCACCCCGCGGGGCCCCCAGCGGGGTCCGAGCCCGCAATAGGCGGCGGGTGGCGAACGACGAGGGCCGAGCGGCAATCCCGCTCGGCCCTCGTCGCGTTTCACGAGCCGGTCAGGCGGCCACGGCCGTCCACAGATGCGCCGTTTCCCCTCGCCAGGCGAGGTACGCCTCCCGGGCAGCCACCTGCTGCTGCGGCCCGCAGCAGAGGAACGGCTGAAGCTGTGCTTCGGTCATCTCCCCCCGGTCGGCCAGCGCATAGGCCAGGGAGAGCACCGCTCGCCAGCGGCGGCTGAGGATCGCGTACGCCCCCGGGACCGTGTGCTGCTGCATCGGTGACCGGCCCATGACGGTGCGGGAGAAGTCGGTGCACCAGTTGAGGTCGCCGGCCGCGAGGGTGTTGAGCGCCTGGAGGTACGGCTCCCTGTTGCCGTCGATCCCTCGCCCGTCGAGCCACATGAACGACGCCTGGAACCCGGCGGCACGCATCGCCAGAATGTCGGGTGCGGGCACGAACTGACCAGCAGCGATGCTGATGCTGATGTGGTCACCGCCCAGCCCGATCGTGTCGAAGCTGGCCACCGCGGCGGCGGTGACCTTCAGATCGACGGTGTGCGCCACGATCGCGTGGCCTGCCTCATGCACGGCGCTGAGCAGGCGCAGCAGCCGCGGTGGCAGGCCCAGCCACTCGGTGACCGATTGGGCCAGCACCTGCTTCTCTTCGACGTCCATCTCCCCCGCTTCCTCAAGTCGCGGCATGGCCGAGTCGGCGTGCGGTCACGAGCCGGTGGTCACTCGCCCCTGGCGCTGACGTAGGCGACACCCTCGTCGAGGGCGATGAACACGTCGCTCACCCAGCCGGAGGGCCCGAATCCCGCCTCGAGCTCGGTGCTGGTCCACCAGCGGCCGCGTTCCTCAAGGCCACGGCCCTCGAGGAACGAGGTCAGCGAGGCAGGAGATCGCGGAGGGCTGGCTGCGGGGGTGAGCTCGAAGCTGCTTGCCAGCCGTGCGACGTCGTCCGGGCTGAGCGTGACCACGGCCTCGATGAAGTAGGTCGACGGGCCCGGCACTCGCTCGTCGCCGGCGCGGCCGCCCACCCATCGCACCTCGACGAACGAGCCGAGCCGCGGGAAGCGCTCGGCGATCGGCGTGCGATCGGTGCGCACATCAGCGGTCTCGATCGCGCTAGTTAACTCGGATCCCGTCATGCCGCTGGCTTGGCACCCGGCCGCCGTCGCAGCGACTGCCAGCGCGGTCCCGAGCCTGATGAGCTTCTGCCATGCCCTCACCGATGCGCTTTCCTTCCCGGCAACCCGAGGCTCGCCTGCCAACTCGGAGCGCCTCACCGAGAGATGACCGAGGACGGATCGCGCGGGCGCCGTCGCATCACTCATCACTCACCCGTGCGGCGTGGATCCCTGCGCGGGCCCGGCGCTCGTTGACCTCGAGCCGGCGCTCTCGACGGTCTCGGCGTCGGGTTCCGGGGCAGGGTCATCCGCGTTCGGCGCGGCCGCATCGGTGCTCGACAGCAGTGACGCCCGGATCTTGGTGGCCTTCATCGGTGAGACCTCGAGCAGGCGGCCGAGCTCGCGAATCCCCAGGGTGCGCCCCTGTCGGACGGCCTCCTCGTGGAACTTCACCGCTCGCTCCATCAGCTCGGTGTCCGACAGTCCGTTCGCGTTGGGGCGGCCACCGCCGGCACCGGGTCCGGGACGGTTGGGCAGCCACTCCTCGATGGTTTGCCGACGCCAGTGCGGCTGCCCATGGATCGTCGTGTCCGGCGCAGGGATGATCGTCCCGAGCGGGATGTACCGCAGCACCGTCTTCGTGGCGATGCCAGCCCGCTCGCCCACCTCGTCCGCGTCGAGGAGATCGTCCGGGGCGTCCTCATCCGGGAGTGGTGGGATCGGCTCGCCGGCGACGTGCGCGCGCACCTGCGCGGCGTCCCACAAGGCGCCCTTGCGCCCGCCCGGCTGGTTGACCGGGGCAGGATGCCCTGGCTCTGCCCATGGGCGCTGGCGGGTTGCCTGTGCAGGGGTCAGGCCGTGCACCTGACCGACTTCGAACCGGTCGAGCACCGGTCGCCCGTTCCTGATCATCGATTGCCTCACTTCCGACGGCCGGAGCTGTCCGCTGCTGCTATCACGCAAACGTGTTATCACGTGATCTTGTAATCGGCGACGGGCTCGGTCCACCCGCCGCGGCGCCGCCCAATCCGCCCCAAGATCCGATGCGCCGCCGTGCGGTATCGCCGGGCCGATCATCGGCCCGCCCGGCTGCCTCGAGGGACATCGTTCCTCCCCACCCCGCACACGCGTACACAACACTAGCGCGTTCGCCTCGCATGGCCGTGGGTTCGGCGCGTGGGCGCGCCTTGCGGCAGGTTGTCGACCCGCACCGCGTCGGGCCCGCACAGCGCGCCCACCTCGGCGCACTGCATCCCGCAGCGCCGCTCCCAGGGGCTGCCGTGCGCGAGATCGTGCAGCAGGGACCCGGCGGTGACCTCCGGCGGGTAGCCGAGCGTCAGGCCGTTGACCGGGAACGGGTTGCTGTTGAGCTCCTCGAGCAGCTGCGAAAGCGGCACATCCTGGTGCTCAAGGATCGGATCGACCAAGCCGGCTACCCAAGCCGGCGAGGCACCATGATCCGCCAGCACACGCCGGTATTCGCCGACCAGGTCCTCGAGCGCAGCCTGGCCGTAGACCTGAGCGAGCGTCCCGGCGCGGGCGGCTCGGGCTCGTATACGCCGGAAGCCGGTCCGGCTCAACCGCACCTCGATCCCCGCATCCTCGGCCCGGGCAGCCCACGTTGCGTCAACCCCGGCGAAGTATCCGGCCGGCTTCCGCCCGGCGACGATCGCCTCACCGATCCAGGCGTCCTCGTCCGGCCAGACCCAGTGGCCGACCAGGTGATCGAACGTGAGGTGCTGAGCGAGGATCGGGTTCCACGGACTGATCAGCGGGTGCGACCAGCCCAGGCGCGGGCCGGCCCAGCGGAACGCGGCGCGGCCGTCGGCGACGGCCACCCACTCGCACAAGGCTGTCACCTCCGCCGCGGTGCCAGGGATGCGGTAGCCGGCCCGCCGGTAGATCCCATGCGCCAGCTGCGGCGGCATCTGCTCGTCGCGGGCTGGCTCGCGCGGGTCACCGCGCTCCTGCACCCAACCCTGCTCGAGGTAAGCCTCGTGGCTGGCCCGGTCACGGCCGAGGAGCCGGTCCCATCTCGCACGGAGCGCACCGTGCAGGGCGCCGGCCCGCCAGGGCGGCACGGCGGTTGGGGCAGCCATCGCGCTCCTCGAGCCGGTCGTAGGCGCCTGCAGCGCCGTGTGGTTCTCCCCGAAGACGGCCATCTCAGCGGCTCCCCTGCTCGTCGAGCGGCGCGACGGCGGACGGGCCGTACTCGGACTGGCGCGCGGTCCAGCGCTCGAGCTCGGCGGCGAGCCTGGCCCGCCGGCGCCGGCCGCCGTAGTGCCGCTCGCTGCGCAGCCATGTACGGATCGCGACCGTCCCGACGTAGGCGCGCGCCCAGTCGCCGGCGGCGACCAGCTTGTCCACCTGACGGCAGGCGTCCCGGTAGTCCCGGTACCCGCCGATGGCTACCGGGCGGCGGATGTCACGGTGCGGGGCGCGCAGCCGATCCCAGACGACCACGACCGCGAAGATCAGCCCCATCCCGGCCGGACCGGCCAGGGCGTAGACCAGCATGCTCACGAAGTCGGGCTCACCCATCTTGACTCATCCTCCGTCGCAGTGCGTCACCAATGAGCGAGGCCAGCAAGTCCGCCTGATCGTGGAAGCTGAGCAGCTCGCTGGTCAGGAGGTCGTCGAGCAGGTTCGCTGCCCGATCGATCTCCCCGCCCATCACGGCGACGAGCACTGCGGTCGCTGCGTAGGTTTCGCTCATCGGAGGTGCCGCCGTTCGATCTCGCGGCGCGCCTCCGACGAGAACGCCGCGTCGAGCTCGACGAGTCGGTTGGTGCTCGCGCGATCGAGCTTCCCGACCCGCTGCTGGCGGCGCAGGCTTACGTACTCCCGAATGGCGCCCGGGTTGTACCTGTCCAGCACGTCGGCCATCACGACCGCCCCTTCCAGCAGTCGCATTTGTCGGCGGGCTGGCCGTTCCCGCAGGTGCAGTTGCCGAACTCGATATCGAAGGCGCGCCGCCGCTCCTGCCGCTTCTCGTAGTTGGGGGTGACCTCGGCGGCCAGGTTGCGCAGGGCGCGGTGCAGCTTCGTCCCGGTCAGATCGACCTGCAACCGAACCCAGATGTTCTCGAGCGGGTCTACGCGGTTCTCGGCCTCGGCCACACGGCGGTTCTGCTCGTGGAACTCGTCGGTCTCCTCGCGGTCACGCTTGCCGATCTCGACGAGCTTCGTCAGCTCGGCCTTGAACTCCTGTCGTTCGCGCCTGCCCATCACTTGCCTCCTGTGGTGTTGATGGCCGCCGCGAAACTCGGCGGCCAGATGCTGTGCTCGGGCGCGGTTGAGCGTCAGATCCTCGCTCTCCGAGGGCGGCTGCGCGATGTGCTGGTGCCGCGGATGACGGCCGCGGCCGCGCGAGGCCGGTCCGCGGCGTCGCGCCGGTCGAGACCGGCGGGTAGCTGCATGGCGGCCGCGGCGTCGCGGCCATCACCGGGGGCGAGCGTGGCGCCGCCGAGGGCCGCGTCGACCAGGTCACCGAGCGCGGCCAGCAGATCCACGGGGATGCCGGGCGGGATCAGCGCGAGTCGCTCCACCCGGGCGATCGGCTCAGCCACGGTGGGCCTCCTCGAGGTCGGCGATCTGAAGCTGGGGCGCCGACAACCGGTAGAGCGGGTTGCCGAGCGCGGAGAACGCATCGACCGCCTCGCCCTCGGTGGCGTACACGGCGCCGCGGGCTGGATCGGTGGACCAGGCCGCGGCGTTTGGGTGGCGCGGATCCGGGCCGGTCCACCACATGGTGTGCCAGCCGCCGCCGTGCTTCGGGCTGAGCGCCTGGTGAGTGATGGCGACGCCGTCGGGGCGCTGATGCAGGGCGACATCCTCAGGCACGGCGTTCCGCCTCGGTCTCGGCGTCGCGTCGTCCTGCCGGCGGGACATCCGTGTCGCTGCCCAGCGCGCCGGGCGGCACGAGATGGATGTTGTGGTGGGTTTGCAGGTGCTCGACGGCCGCGTCGACGAGCTGCTCCCAGGAGCCGACGGTCCGGTCGTACCTGCAGTGCTCGTCGCGGGTGGAGGCGGACACGCCGCACCGCCACGACCAACGCCGGCCGAACTGGTGGATGTTGTGGATCAGCTGGCGGAACGGGGCGAGGAACGGGCCCGGGTCGGCGGCGGGCCGAGCCGGCTCGTCGGTGCGGGCGATCGGGTTGACTGCCGTCCGGTAGTCGTACCCAGTGACCTGCCGGTCGTGGGCCATGCCGCGCGGGCAGGTGGCCATGTGCCCAGACCATGTGCCATCGGGGAGGTCGCGGTAGACGAAGCAGCGCTGGTCGCAGTAGGCGCAGTACCCGCCGGCCATCAGGCTTCCCCGAGGATGACCAGGGCGCTGAGCGCGACGTCGCTCGAGCTGGAGCTCGCCTGCTCGCGGGCCCGCTTGTCCAGCTCAAACACGCGCGTTGCGAACGCGGTCGCGACTTCGACCCACTCTGCGACATCGTCGCTCACGTCCTCGCCGGGTCCCTCAGCCAGCCGTTGGATCGCCTCGGGCAGATCCAACGTGCAGCCGGCCTCCACGACCCGCTCCAGGTCGCGCAGATCGTCGATCTCCATGTCGATCACTCCTCGCAATTCCCACCGGCAGGTGCGCGCTGATCCGCGTCCGACAGCAGCCCTGGGCTCGAGCTCGATGTCCTGCGGAGGCGAGCGGGTCACAAGCTGCGACGTCGCCACGTCTGAAACCGTAGCGCGTTCCTAGTTCACTGTAAAGCTGTATCACGTTTTCGCGTGATGCTACGACTACACGTCCCTGGAGTCGTCCGCCTGGACCGTGCATCGTCGGGGACGCGGCCCGGGGGTGACGCGCACCCGGTTCTCGTTGCGGACCTGCTGGCGATGTCCCGAGCCGTGCCCGGACACCCGCGGAAGGCCTTCGCGACCGGGCGGGCCCTGGTCGTTACGTGGTCGCGCTGGTGGTGCTGGTGCGCTGGTGCTGCGAAGGCTGGGTCTATCGCGCCTGCCGAAGGGCGCTGACGGCGGCCTTCCCGATGGCGGCGGCTGCCTCCGATCCGGAGTCCAGCTGGACAGCGGCGCAGTCGGCCATAACGCTGGACCGGCCGTGCAAGTCGAGCCAGATGACGCCGACACCGCTGGCGGCGAGCCGCGACACGAGACGCTGCCCTGCCTCCAGCTCGCCAGGTTTCACCAGGTCCCCGTCCGACACCACGACGAGCAGCCGTGCGCCCTTCCCGCTGGCCAGCCGCAACTGGCCATCGAGAGCCTGTACTGCGGTCACGAATTCCTCCGTGCTTCCCTCCGCGGAGAACTCGGTGACCTTGTCGGGAGCCATTCGCGGCCGGGTGATCGGAGTGACCGCATCTCCGAAGGTGACAGTTGCCGACGTGCCGCTGACCTGGTGCACGGCCCAGGCCACGATCCAAGCGGCTGATGCGAGCGACGATTCGGCCCACCCCATCGAACCGGACACATCCACGGCGATGCCGACCGTGATCGGTGGCTGCGGCACACGGTGCCGCTCCACGCGCCGGAACGGCCGCGCCGTTACCGGGATACCCGCTGCCAGCTGTGCGCGTCCCAGCGCGATCTCGCGCCCATCCACACGGCCGGGAGGCGTGTCGGAGCGCAGTCTGCGCTTAGCGCGGGCACGGTATTGCGCGCTGCGGAGCGCAGCCGCGAGCCGGTTGGCCTCGCGGCGTTCCTGGCTGGTCGGCGCGCGAGTGCCCCTGACCGGTGAGGCGAAACTGCCCCGACCAGCAAACACGTGCGCGGCGGCTGCTTCGGCATCGTCGCGGTCGCTCGCCTCGACGTCATGCTCAGCTACCGCCTTGTCGCCGGCGCTGCTGTCCGGGGGCGGTGTGATCTCACCGGCAGCGTCCTTGATCGCTGCGTCCGTGACGGCAGCCAGCGCAGCGGCCGCAGCATCCGCCAGAAGGTCGGGCGCGTCGTCCCTGCCGTCCTCGCGGTGCCTGCCGTGGTCGCCGTGGTGACCCGAGCACGCCGAACCCGGCATCCGGGTGCCGTCGTGATCGGGGTCGGTGTTCTCATCCGCACCGACGGCGCCGATCCAGCGCCGGGCGGCCGCGAGCAGCGCGGTCGTGTCGCCGTCGGCCACAGTCAGCACGTCGCACCAGATGTCCCGCAGCGTCTCGAATGTGCTGACGCCGAGCGCGGCGTGCAGCATCGGGAGCAGTTCGAGCACGTCACCGGCCTCGAGGATTCCCGCATCGACGCGGCCGAACACCAGCGCCGCGAATTGCGCTGCCCGCCACCGGTTCTCCAACGTCGTCGTGGCCGCACCACGGGGAGGCAGGATCAGATGCTCAGACGTGGCGCGCAGGTACACACGGTCGCTGGGGCGGCGGCCGAGCTGGCGGTGTTCGATGCGAATGTCCTCCAGCAGGCTGGCCGCGTTCAGCACCAGCGGCGGCGTGCCGTCCGGAACGTCGTACTGCCATCGCGTGGAGTGTGCGTGGCTGGCTTCGTGGCAGCACAGCCCGATCAGCACAGGATGCCTCAGGCGCCCATCGGTGGTGATCGGGTCCACGTCGTCCGGGTGCACGTCGTCCCCGAGCGCGATGTGCGCGTTGATCGACACTTCCGCACGTCCCGGGTCGAACCATGCGGGCACCGCAACGTCGGGTCGGTCCCACACCATGTTCAACAGCACATCGCGACGACCCGCGAGCGTGTTGATGATCAGATTCAAGTCACGGGTCAACGCATCGCGGGCGTCCTGCAAGTCCGCGTCGACCTCCCGGCTCGCAGCGTGGGCGGCCAGTTCGCGAGCCGTGGGGATTGTGCTCATCGGCCGTACCGCCCGCCCATACGCAGGGGCTCGACACGCGGGAACCGAGCCCTCAATGCAGCCGCCACCTCGGCGCGGTCCAGGTCGTTGACCTTCGCCAGCAACCCCGACAGCGCGTACTCCTGGCCGTAGCGCTCGATCTGCTGCTGAACCTTCAACAGGGTTCGCAGCTGGATGCCCTCGACCACGGAGCCGTCGCGGCGTTTGCGGTCGAGGTTTTCCGCGACGGTGACCAGATCGTCGTTGACGCCCATTTCGCGAGCGAGAGTCCAGTCGGACGGGACCTCAATGACGTGGTCGAAGCGGTCACGGAGCGCGGGCGACAGCACGGCGCCGGGGACGCCCGGATTGTAGGCACCGAGGATCGAGAAGCCGTCGCCAACCGGGATGGGCGGAAGTTTTGCGTAGCCGGTGATGTTGAGGACTCTGCGGCCGTCCATCAGCGGGTAGAGAATCGACAGCACGTTGGGGTCGGCGAGGGCGATTTCGTCGACGAACAGCGGAACGTCGTTGACGACGGCCCGGTGCAGTGGTCCGGGGACCCACTCTTCCTCGCCGGTCTTCGTGTTGACGTGCAGGCTGCCAACGAAATCAGAGACATTGGTGTCGTCGCCGACGACGATGGATTCGAAACCGGGAGTGCCAGCGCTGGCGTCCATTACGAACGCGGCCTCAAGCACGGCCGTCTTGCCGGTTCCGGGCGGGCCGTACAGCAGCACGGACTCGTGGTGCTGGCGTGCCGTGCGGATCAGCGCAAGGTCCTCATGTACGCCGATGGTGCGCGGCTGGTAAATCTCGCCATTGGGGCGGGTCTGCGGGCCTACTGGTGTGATGCGTGGCCGGTGCCGACGTGGCCGCGACGGAGTGGTTGTGGTGGCGCGGGCCCGTCGTGGTGTCGCTCCCGGCGCGGTGTGCCCAGTGGCGGTCGCGTCGACCAATGCGCCCAGTTCGCCGATGAGGCGTTCCGCCTCGCTCATCGGGTCACCCCCGCACTGGCCGCGCGGAGGAAGCAGTCCACGAGCTGAATGCGCGCCAAATCACGCACGGCCCCGGGCTCATCCAGTTCGGCGATGAGCGTTTCTGGGACGATAAAGGTGATCGGCCCATGGTGTGTGGTGTAGCCCTTTTCGTTGATCTTCTCGCGGATCTTGGCCTCGATCGTAAGTCTGGCTTTTAGGGGTGTCTGGCAGTTCTTGGAGCCGCGGAAGGAGCCGGGGTCGCCGATGGAGCCGTAGTGGACCACGTAGTATTGACCGGCGATGAATGCGCGCCAGAACTTGTTGTGCGGTGGTGTCGTGCAACGGAGTTCAAAGCCGTGTACGGCTCGGGGGACGCTGCTCATGCGGTCGGCCTCATTTCGGCCCCGGCGAGGTCGCCGCGCTTCGGCTGGATCGGCTCACCCATGATCAGAACTCCCCCCTGGTCGTCTCGATACTGTCCACAATCCTAGCGAGCTAACGTGTAAGCGTCAATACGTGAACCCGCTAATTCGAGCTATCTACCTGCGGCGATCCGGGTCCTTCCACGGCTGCGGAGGTCGTCGACGCGGCCTGGTCGCCGGGGCGTCGCCGTCGTCGGCGGCGCGTTCATCTCCGGTGACTCGTGGGCGGCGAGATCTCGCGCCCAGCGAGGGTCCGCGCGTCCGGCTTCGCGCGCCCGTGGTCGTCTGCGTCGTCGGGGCAGTCGATGTCGAGAGGGCCCGCTGCAGCGTGGGTCATCACGGCCTCGTGGGACCGTGGCCGCATCCGGCGAGGTGGCCGACCTGAAATTTCGTCGACGGTGCACATGCCGCCGTCGTCGAGTTCTAGTTCGACGTTCCCTGTTCTCCGGCAGGAGCCACGGGTCCTCGTATCGGACCTTGTCGTCTCGGTGACTGCTCCGTGTCATCACGACCTCTGTGTTATGACAGCGATCTCGTGTTCGGGAGGGTTGAAGGGACACCCGGGGGCCGGGCCGCCTCACCGACCCCCGGGGCCGCCTGCAGGGAATGCGGCGATCAGCCGCCTAGGATTTCCAGCACGCGCGCGCGGGCTCCGGCGCTCAGTGACGTGGTCTTGCCCTCGTCGTCGAACTCGGTGATCACGACCGTGCCGTGGTAGCTCTGCCAGACCCAGCCGAAGGCCTGAGCGACCGCAGTAGCGGGCTGATTCGCCGGCGCTGTGTCGAGGCCTTCCTCGTCGATCCACATGTCCACCCGTGTGGTCAGCCGCACCACGTCTACGCGCTGGCAGCCGATGGCCCGGTGCAGGCCCTTGGTGGTGTTGGCGGCGGGAAGTTCGACATCGTCCACCTCGCCGTCCGGCGTGATCTTCAGGCCCTTCACGACCGCATCGCTCATGTCTGTAACCATAGCGGCTTGACGTAGCTATGTCTATATCTGTACCGCGTTGAGTGGACAGGGTGTGTTGGTGACCTCGCAGGTGCCGACCCGCGAGCCCCTCCTTTAACTCTGGTCTGCCGGCTGCCAGGCGAGAGCTGGTGCGCCTCACCGCCACGTCCGCACCCCCAGGCCGTCACGGCGACCAGCACCGCGCCCAGGATCAGGCCGATGATGGCGCCGCCGCGGAGCTCGACGAGCGGGGTGACACCGGCGCCGGCCCCCGGCAGTCGGGCCGGAGGGCACGTTGATCGCCCCCGAGGACGAGCTCGCCGTCGAATGGCTCGCCGCCAACGACGTCGTGTTAGGCCCGGCCCAGGTCTGTGACCTGCAGCAGGCGGAGTTCTACCGGGCGCTCATGGCTGACGGCGGCGCAGGCGCGCACGTCGCCCCGCCGATCGTCGGCCCTGACCCCGACGTCCCGGGCCGCTTCTTCATCCGCGACGGCAAGCACCGGTACCTCGCGCAGCTGGCGCTCGGCCGCGACCGGATCCGCTGCCTCGTCGTCCGGCCAGCAGGGTAGAGACGCGGCGGCGCCGGACCGGCCGGGAGCGGGTCCCGACTTCCGAGTGCGGCGCGGGGCGCCCGGCGCCGCCGCCCCATAGCCCCCGCGGCGGGGCGTGAATGTCGTACGCTCATGACATGGAGCGAGTCGAGGTCCAGGTCGACCCCGCCACCGCGCGGTACCTGCGGGCCTGTGCCCGGCTGCGCGGCGGGTCGATGGCCGAGGCTGCGGCGCGCCAGCTGCACGAGCTCGCGATCGCCGACGGCGTGGCCAAGCTGGCCGTGTGGGCCCAGGAGAACCCCTCATTCTTCGAGGACGCCGAGGCCGAACGGGAAGCCGCGCTGGGCGCCTGACACGATCGTCGCCGTGCGGCGCGGCGAGATCTGGACCTACCGACCAGTCATCGAACGTCGGGGCCAGTCCCGGCTCCGTCTGATCGTCAGCGCGGATGCGCTGAACGACGACGAGAACCTGCCCGCGGTCCGCGGGATCCAGATCATCGACCGCGACCCCGGCGGCCTGCTGATCGTCCGGATCGAGCCTCACGGGTGGGCCAACGTCATGACCTCCGAGGCTGTGATGCGGCGCCGGCTCGGTGAGCAGGTGGGCACCGCGACGGTCGACGAGATGGAGGCGGTCGAGGTCGCGATCGCCGCCATGTACGGCTTGCCCAGCTAGACCGCCGGGCTGACCGCCCCGCCGCGCCACACCGGCACGACGGGCCGGACCGCTGGCTACGGCAGCACCGGGAGCACCGCATCCCACGGGAACTTGGCCACCAGGACCAGGACGATCATCAGGATGATGATCCATGCCAGCCTGCGCACCGCCTCCGGGGAGGCGATCAGGCCGCAAGCGGCCACGATCGCGGCAGGCCAGTGGCCTCCGCTATCCCCCGTTGTCAGGTGCCCGTTACAATCGCCCACGTCTAGTGCCCTTCTAACTCGGTGTGTATCCCGCATTCCAAACGGAAGGCACGAGGCTCGACGGCACCCCTCGCTACAGGGGTGCCGTTCCTCGTTCGGCGCCGGTGGCTCCGACGTCGGCCGGCGCAGGGTGCGCTTCCCGGCCCGCCAACGCGTTCCGTTCGCGCACATCTATGCACGGCCTTCCTGACGGAAGAGTATCGGGGGCGTCAGACCTGCGTGTTCGTCGGGGACGGCGAGCCAGCTGGTGTGCGCGATACCTCGCTGAGCTGGCGCTGGTGAACCGCACGCGTGGCAGGTGGACGCGTTGTGAGCATGTCGTCGTACGACTTGTCGAGCGCACGGCGACGCCAGAACTTCGCCAGGCAGGTGTACGCATGCCAGGCGGCGAACACCTGCTCGAGCGGCCACCGCGTTGTGCGGGCATGACCACGATGCCCGGCCCGGCCTAGGAGATCCCGCGTCAGCCCAGAACTTCTGGTGCGCCCCCTCGTGCACAACGCGATGCCCCTCGGCGCGCCTCCCCCGACCACTGAGTTCTGCCCCCTGGCACTTACGGTCTCCGACATCACGGAGGACGAGAACGGTCTGCTCGTGCACGTCTGCTTCTCCAAGACCAAGCCGCGGCGGCCCGCCGTGCTCCGCGGCCAGGTCGAGGCCACGTGCCCGGTGCGCACGTGGAAGCGGTGGCAGGAGGCGTCCGCGAGATCGTTACCGGCCCAGCGTTCCGGCGCGTCGACCGGCCCGGCCGCGTGCTCGGCGGCCTCTCGGGCGAGGCTGTCGGCGAGGTCATCGGTCGCGCCGGGCAGCGTGGCGGGCTTGGACCTGAAGCTCACCGGCCATTCGGTGCGCGCCGGCCTCGCCACCGAGGCCCGCCGTGCTGGCCACGACTTCGTGACCATCGCCCGCCAGGGCGGCTGAGACGAGCGCTTCGCGGCGCTGCACGGCTACCTGCGGATCGTCGTCGGAAGGATGGGTCTCGACGGTCCGTTCCTAGGGTGCTCGAGCGGTTGCGGCCTGCTGTCGGCTCAGGTCTGGCTTCCCTGCAGCCGAGGCCGGACGCGTTGCCAGTGCTCGGCGCAGTCGGGCGTTGAGTTCGACTTAGGCGCAGCCGGGGCGCCGGGGAGCTCGAGCAGCGCCCCGGGCGCCTCCACGTACCCAAGGCCGAACTCCTGCACGTGGGCCGTCACTAACGGGCTCATGCGGTAGTGGATCTCGGCGGGCACCTTGCCTGCGCCCCCGCAGTCCCGCCGGCGCCGTCCGGGAGTCCTGTGCGGCATCAGCGCCGGGATGAGTCCGAGGAGGCCGCCTTGGTAACCCTGCGCCCGCCGGCGTTCCTGGCCGGGGAGGTGGCCGCGGATCTCGACTCGCTTGACCCGCACGCCGCGGCGGCCGCAGTCGGGGCAGGTGCCCGTGGCGGTCCTCGCCTGGTGCGTCGCAGCAATGCCGTGGCCGCTCACCACGGACCCGGTCGTCGACCGCCGGTAGGCGCCCGCCTTGACCACGGTCGGGCAGTCGAGGGTGCCGGGCGCGTGCCCGATCGGATCGACGTCGCAGTGGCACAGGAGCCCGTCAGGCGTGGCGTTCATCGTCCACACTCCCGCGCGGGCCTCTCCTGGCCGGACCCCCCGAGCACTCCTGCCCGACGGTATGGACGCGATCGCGCAGCATGTCCGCTCGTCGCCGGCCAGGTGGGTTGCGCGGACCGTTCACAGGGGGCCAGCAGTGGATGAGATTGCTCATCTCGATGTTCCCCCTACCGCGCCAAACGCAAGCTCCGTTGTCCGTAAGAGTAGCGGACTAACGCGGCAACAGCAACACGTTTTAATGTGGGTACGACCTGTGTACGTGCTAGGACATCGTGAGTACGACGCAGTCAAGACTCTGGGCAGCGGGCCGGACGGCACCGCCGCAGTTTGCTGACCGGGTGCGCCGGCCGCCCAGCTCGCCGACCAGTAGCTCCGCAGCGTCGACAGCGGCTTCCGCCTGGATTCGCGAGCTCGAGTCGTGCTGGCCCCTGAAACGCCGAACGCCCCGGGCAGGAGCCGGGGGGCGTTCAGTCAGCGGACCGGGAACAGGTCCGAATCGGGGCGGTCGCCCACGATGGCCTGCAAGTTGAGCGCGATCGCGACGAGCCGATCCCCGTCCCGGTGGCCGCCGGAGCGAGTCTGGATCACACGCGCGCGGCGAGGGCCGTAGGCGCGAGTGCCGTTGATCCGGTCACCCGCCCGCCTGACGTCTGCCGAGGCCTCCAGGATGGCATCGGCCGCCTGGTACGCGAAGTCGCAAGCGACCGCCGCGTCGAGGATGGCGCGCACGTGCTGGGTGACCGTGACGCCGTAGCGACCGAGGAGCTCGGCGTGGCCGCCCAGCTGGCGGGCGGCGCGACGGGCCCGTGTGGCGGCGACGGCGGCGTGTTCGGCGGCCGTGGTCATGGTCATGATCTCGCCTCCTGTCCAGCTCGGGGTTCGAAGGTCTCGTTGGCCGTCTCCATGCGGGCCGAGGAAGGTCAGAGCCGGGCCTCGAATGACGAGCGCCCCCCGATTCCGGGGGGCGCTCGTCGGGCGCCGAGCGCCGGCTACCAGCCGCGCTGGGCCTCGGCCAGGATCGCCTTCTCGTCGACCGGGGTGACGTTCCACTCGCAGTCGCACGCGGTGCACCTGGCGATCTGGTTCCCGAAGTTGAGCGACTCCGTGCGCTCATGCTCGGTGACGTTCTGACACTCCGGGCAGCGGGCGGTGATCGTGTCGAAGTCCTCATCGACGAATGGGCCGACAACAGCCATGGTGGCCTCCCTGTGGAGTTGTGAACGTCCTGCTTGCTGTCTGCAACTCTAGCGGATTGCAGAGGTAACGTCAAGACGTGAAAACGTGGATTCTGTCGACGTTGCCGGCGCCTCGGTCGGGCCCGACACCCCCCACGGACGAGCTCGATCGGTCCGCAACGGCGGGTCCCCCCGGGTAGGGCCGGGGGTGACCGGCCGCGTCACGCCGCAGAGCGGGCGTGCTCCACGTCGCTATCGGGCTCTGCGACGACTGCGGCGGCGTCGAGGATCAGATCCGCGGCCTTCTGCGCGGCTGCGGCCGCCTTCATCACGAGCCGGGTGTCTCCCCTCAGCACGTTGATCCACGACTGCAGGTAGGCGGCCGACTCAGGGAGCGTCACGGCCGCGACTCCCGTGATCCCGGCCAGCATCGCCGCTCCCATCTCGGCGATCAGCTCTTCCCGGGAGTAGTCGGGGTCGCCGAAGTGGTGGCCCTCGGTGATGCCTTCGCGGGCAAGGCGGGAAGCGTGACCGGTCGAGTGGGTCAGCTCGTGAAACAGGGCCCCGTAGTAGTGCTCGGAGGTGTCGAACGCGCTCCGCGGCGGCAGGGCGAGCTCGTCGCGCACCGAGTTGTAGTAGGCGCGATCGCCGCCGATGCGCAGCCGAGGCCCCCGGGCGAGGTACCCGGCAACGGCCTCGTCGCACGCGGCGATCCGCTCGTTGTCGCGCGGCATCGGCGGCTCGGGCAGCGCGAGGCCGTCCGCCTGCTCGGCGTTGAACACCCTCGAGGTCCGCAGGATGACCCGGCGCCGCTCCTGCCCGGTCCTCTCGTCCGTCTCGACGTCGGTCCTCCAGAACGTGATGAGGGTCGACTTCTCACCACCGCGGACCTGGCCGCCCCGTTCGGCGATCTGCCGGTAGGTCCCCCACCACGGCGAGGTGTAGTCGTTCACGCGCGCGCTGATCGCCAGCAGCATCACGTTGCCGCCTCGGTACAGCTTGCCGGTGCTCATGGAGCGCGGCATGCCGAGGCCGTTGGCCCATGGCTGGTGCCACGGTGCGACCCCGGCCTCGAGCTGCGTGATCACCTGGTCGGTGATGGTCGCGTAGATGTCGCTCCGCTTGGTTGAGCCGCGCCGCTTGGCCGCCATGTCGTAAGCCCTCCCCCGTGTCCGATCTACTGTCTGTAAGACTAGCGGGTTGATGGCGCAGAAGCAAGTCGTGGACGCGATAGCAGCTGGCAGCGAGCGCGGGTTCACGTTTTCCTGTGTTGACGCTAGCGGCATAACGCGCTACGGTTAGAGACAGCGAGGACGCGACAACCCTGAGGAGCGATCATGGAAACCGCCGCCGCCGCAAGCATCGCCCGCGCCGCCATCCACGACGGTCTCGACGAGGCCGCCGAGCTCGGGATCGTCACCCGCGGCGTGCGGTTCTGAAGGATCCAATGGAGCGCTTCTACCTGGGATCCCCCGAACCGTCGTGGCTCTGGCGCTCCGCCTACCTGCCCTTGTTCGTCTCGCATCGGCGGCTGGCCCGCCTCGTCAAGCTGCGTCGCGCGAACGTGCCGTGGGCCCTGGACTCCGGCGGGTTCAGCGAGATCGGCATGTACGGCGAGTGGCGCACCACGCCCCGCGAGTACGTCGCGGCGGTGGCCCGCTACGACCGCGAGATCGGCGTCATGGGATGGGCGGCCCTGCAGGACTGGATGTGCGAACCGCAGATGCTGGCCAAGACCGGGCTGACCGTGGCCGAGCACCAGGCGCGCACCGTCGACAACTTCCTGCAGCTTCGGACGCTGTGGCCCGAGTACTCCGACGACTCCTGCCCGTTCGAGCCGTCGCTGCAGGGGGATCCCGAGTCACCAGAGGACTACCTGCGCTGCATCGAGCGCTACACCGCGGCCGGGGTCGACCTGCGCGACCCGGAGCAGGTCGACATGGTCGCGATCGGCAGCGTGTGCCGTCAGGAGAACACCGACCTGATCGAGCGGATCGTGTCGGCGATCGTTGATGCGTTGCCCGACGTGCCCCTGCACGGGTTCGGCGTCAAGTCCGGCGGGCTGCGCCGTGTCGGGCACCTGCTGACGTCGGCCGACTCCCAGGCCTGGTCCCGGGCGGCCCGCCACGAGCCGGAGCGACGCACTCAACGGTGCACCCATCCCGGCGCCTGCTCATGGTGCCCGCACTTCGCGCTGGAGTGGTACCAGCGCGCGCTGCACGCGGCCGACCTGTCGCACGTGCAGTGGCAGGGGCACTTCCCCGAGCACGGCGAACCCGACTGGCGGACCCGCTGGCGGACCCGTGCCGCCTCCTGACCCACGGAATCTCGCCGGCGCGCCGCAAGCGGCACGTCCGTCAACCCGCTCAACCGCCCTGTCCAAGCGCTGTCAGCCCACGTCGGAGCACACCATCAGGAGGACGCCCATGCCCGCCCCGATCGATGATCTGACGTTCGTCGCCCAGGCCGACGGCGTGTATGCAGTGCAGCTGGGCGACCTGGTGATCGGCTACACAGCCCGTGCCCCGCTCAACCCGGCGGTGTGGAACGCCTGCATCGACGCGGGGCGGGCGCACGTGGTCGCTCAGCGCTCGACCCGTCAGCTGGCAGGCAAGGCCTTGGCGTCCCGGCTCCGACGTGCACAGCCCATCACCCGGAAATCGAACACGGCCTGATACCGCCCAGCGATCTCGATCGCGCAAGGAGCGGCCCGCCCTGGGCACCCGAACGCGCCCACACCTGCGGCGCCAGCTCGAGGCGACCCAGCGGCCCGAACGACGCAGATCAGCTGGACGGACCATGACCAACCTGGAAAGCGCGCTCATCGTGCTGGAGCAGCGCGAGCGGGCTGCGCACGCGGCCTATGCGGCGGGGACCAGCCGGTGGCTGGAGCTGCACAAGGACGCGAGCTCCAGCGGCCGGACCTGTCCCCACCGTGGTTGTCCGGCCCGCGCTCCGCGCCGGGGATAGCCGAGGGTGCAGATCGTGTGCGCTGGTGGCGGTTGAGTCGCCGACGGCGGGCCTCCGGGACGTGCGCCTGCGACCGGTGTGGACGAGGGGCGGAACCGGAACCCCGCTCTAGCGCTAGCACGTTTTGGCGTTAAGACGTTGAGATGGGCCTGCACTGATGCTACGTTTGCTGCGTGCGGCGACCTGGCTGTCACCCGGATTGTCGGGCGGCTCGTCGCCGCGGCGGAGCAGATCGTTCGCCTCGCGATGCAGAGCCGACCCGTTCGGAGAGGACACTCGCCATGATCGCCGTCGAATCGACTGATCCACGTCACACCAACGCCGAGCGCGCCGCCGCGCTACTCGCGGTCATCGACTACTGGTACAGCCAGGAGCGGTACGGGATCACTCCAGCTGGCCGCGCCGTACTGGCCCAGCATCCGTCCACCGGACTCCCCCGCGATCCGCGGCGCGGTGAACCAACCAGCGACGCAGGCCGCAACGTGCTCACCGGCCCCTGGAAGGCATTCCACTGATGGTGTGCGACAGCTGCCTACGGCTACTCGCACCCGGTGACCGGTGCGTATGCGGCGCGCCGCCGAGGAAGCCGTGCACCCACCAGCCGCCGCGTTCCACCGTGGGCACACTCGGGATGATCGAGTTCTGCGCGTGTCGCGCACGCCGATACATCCTGCGGTACACCGGCAACGACGGGTCGAAGCGGCCCGGGAAGCGGTGGGATCGATGGTGATGAGGCGCTTCGACAAGTACGGCTGGCTCATCGACGAACTCGGCCGTGAGGCGCTCGCGGACATGACCTCGCCCGTGCGATGCACGCACTGCTGGCGGATCTACGACCTCGGCACGGTCACCATCACCGGCCGCTACCTGGACTGCACGATGTGGACGTCACCCTGCTGTCGGCGCAAGGTCGATGACCGTGGCGCGGGCTGGAAGTCACGACCGGACATCGAGCCGATTCGGTGAGCCCCCCGGCGAGGGACGCGTCTCGCTCGGGCGACGTCCTGCAGGATGGTTCGCACGAGGTCGCCCGCTGCTCACCTAGGGAGGCGTGATGGCCGAACGGCGGCTGCTCAACTACACGACGACCGTCCCGACCTCGCGCACGGTCGCGCAGATGCAGGAGGAGCTGGCCCGGCATGGTGCGAGCGCCGTGGTCGTGCAGTATGCGGACGGCAGGCCGACCGGGTTGAGCTTCCAGATCGCCGGCCCGCACGGGCTGCGCGCCTTCACCCTTCCCGTGGATGTCGTGCCGGTGCAGAAGATCCTCGACCGCCAGTGGTCGGCAGGCCAGGTGAAGCGCGCGCACGCCACTCCCGAGCACGCGGAGCGAGTCGCGTGGCGAGTGGCCAAGGACTGGCTCGAGGTACAACTCGCGATCGTGCAGACCGCGATGGTGACGTTGGAGCAGGTGATGCTGCCGTTCATGGTCGTCGACCCGGCGGGCACGACGCTCTACCAGCGGTACGTCGACGAGGATCTCAAGGCTCTCCAGGCGGGAAGCCGTGATTGCCGGTGACGCCGAGGAGGTGAGCACGACGCTTGGTGGCCCGTGGTTGAGCGTCCGCCGGCGAGTGCCCGCCGAAGCGCGGTGCCATTACGGCGTAATCAATCGGGATCCCTCGGCGCCCGTCGCCGGCACTCGCTGATCTGGCTCGGCCGATGCCCGGAGCGGGTCATTACGTCGTAATCACCCCTCCCCTGCCGCCAGCGTCACTAACCGCGAAGACGGCGCCCTTCGTCCCGCTGACGACTGTCAGCGCGCCTCCTCTGTGGCCTCGCGCAGCACCTGTGCGAACCTCTGCGGATCACGGTCTTCGGCCAGGCGGTACAACAGGCCGACGAGCTCGAAGAACACCTCATCGGTCAGCTCGCCCGCCAGCTGGCGGGCGATCGTCGGGGCATCGGTGTCCGGACGGCGGGGCGCCGCGCTGCGTCCGTTAGACCGTGTCCCGGACGGCGCTGGTTCCTCTCCACTCCCCTGGCCTTGCGGCCGCTTCGCCGCCCGCCGTTCCGCTGTCGGCCCGCTCGCCGGCTCGACCGGATCGGGCGGGTCCTTCATTACGTCGTAATCGCTCCCCTGTCCGTCGCCGGCCTCAGCGGCCCGCCGGTCCTGCTTTGCGGCGGCCTTCGCGGTCTCGTCCTCGGCGCGTTGCCGCTTCAGCTCTTCCAGCAGTTGCACCTGCTGATCGGGCGGCTTGTTCCCGACGGCGCGCAGGAGGTCGATCGGCTCGTGGCCGATCCGCTGCTGCAGCTCAGGAGTGAGGTTCAGCAGGGCCAGCCGTTGCGAAACCCAGCCTTGGGACCGATGCAGGCGCTCGGCGAGCGCGGCCTGGGTCCTGTGAATGGTCAGCAGGCGGCCGAGCGCCCGCGCCTCGTCGAGCTCGGACAGGTCCCGGCGGTGGATGTTCGCGACGAGCGCGGACTCGAGGATCTCCTCCGCGGTGGACCCCTGCTCGTCGTCGACCATCACCCGCAGCTCTTCCAGCCCGGCCTCGCGGGCGGCGGCGACCCGGCTGCTTCCGTCGATCGCGACATGGGTGGTGTCCGGCTCGAGCTCGGCCTCGCGGGTCGGGTTCGCGGCAACGTACGCGTCCCGGTTCATCACCGTGACCGCGGCCTTCTGCCCGTGGTCCCTCAGACTCCCGGCCATCTCGGTGAGGTCGCCCATGCTCGAGCGGGGGTTGTCCGGATTCAGGCTGATCCGGTTGACCGGGAGCTTGGTGGGCGGTGCGACACCGTCGGTCGGCACCGTCGTGATAGCGGCCATCGCGGCGCGTCGAGCGCTCACGCCCTGTGTGCCGCCGAACCGTCCGGATCCGAGTAGATCACGCTTGGTCATCGCAGCTCCCGGGCAAGGGCGCGCATCGCGACCGACTGCTCGCTGCGCGGGGCGTACGACAGAAGGGGACGCTTCATCCGCACTGCCTCCTTCTGCTCCTTCAGATCGCCGACCAACCCCACCACCCTCGGATCCTCGATCGCGATCCACCCCTTGAGCGAGGACGTCGCGATGAAGCCCCGCCGCGCGTCGTACAGGTTGACCACGATGCCGAGGTAGTCGAGCTCCAGATTCAGGTCGCCGCGCAGATCCTCGATCTGCTGGGTGAGCAACTCGTACGCGTCGGCGGAGCTGTCCTCGGCCTGGACGACGATCAGCATGCCCGACCGGCCAGGTTCCTCTCCCTCGCGCCGGCGCCCGTAGTAGGCCGCTGCGTCCATGCTCATCCCGAGGCTGGGCGGGCAGTCGACAAGGATTACGTCGTAATCGTCCTCCAGCGGGGCGAGCGCCCGCTCGAGCGCGGCCTCGCGCGCACGAACTGACGCGAGCTTGACGTCGAGAAGAAAGGCGTCGTGGCACGCTGGCAGCAGGTGCAGGCGGTCTCCGAACGTCTCCTCGTCGATCGCGACGATCAGGTCGCTGAGCTTGCCCTCGGGAGTGCCGCCCATGTGCTTGGTGAGGCTGTCGCCGCCGATCGGTAGGGGAGTGGCGCCCAGCTGCTGGGTCATGTGGCATTGCGGGTCGAAGTCGACCAGCAAGACCCGCCTGCCGAGGCCGGGCAGCTTCTCCACTCCCAACAGGTCGTCGTCCTGGCCGCCATCCGCCCCGTCCGAGTCACTGTCCGAGGCGCGCAGCGCCTGGATGAGTTGCTTCGCCATCCGCACTGGGAACAGCCGTTCCGGATCCTCGGCCAGCGCTTCGCCAGTGCCCGCGGCGATGGAGGTTTTGCCCACCCCGCCCTTCTGATTACAGACGACGACCCGCCGGGGGAACGCCGGCCGCTCAGCCTCGGAAACCGGGTGGGTGTCCAGCCAGAGCTGCACGGACTGGGCGAGGCCTTGGATCAACGACACGCCACGTTGGCTCGCGACCGCCCGGAAGTGGTCCCACTGGCCGGCGGGGAGGAACGTCGAGAACGGGTCGGCCCCGGACGTGTCGACCGGTGCGCGGGTGGAGGCAAGGGCACACCAGGCCTCGACTCCGTGCTCAACCGCGGTTTGTATCTCGATGCCATGTTGGGCGGCTCGGATCTTCAGGTTCTGCCGGAGCCACCCCGGCAGCTTCGAGACGACCTTCTCGCGGTCGCCGGGCGATGCAGGCACGCTCATGGGGCAACCTTACTAACGTCCATGATCGAAACCAGGCATTGGCGCGTTAGCTTTGGATGACCCGTGCCTGCCCATTACGCCGTAATGACGTCCGCTCGCGCGGCCACTGACCGGCCACAGGAGTGGCTGTTGGACCGGGTTGCGGCTTGCCGTGCTGGTCGGCGATGCGTCTTCACGTCTTAACGTCTTGCCGGTGCCACGCTATCTCGCTAAGGTGAGAGACGGTAGGTGGGCGAGACGACGGAGAGTGATCGAGATGGCGACGACGAAGCACACCTGCGGCGGGCCAAAGTGGGGACGCAAGACCCCCGGCTGTCCGCGCTGCGACGCGCTACTCGCCGGCGCCGAGCCGGTGACCTGGGCTCCCTCGCGCCGCCAGCGAGCGGCTCAGGAGGACGCCCAGCGGTCAGCGGAGATCCGGGAGCACTTCGCCAGCGCCAGCCACCTCTCCGGCGGATGTGGGCCGGTATGCACCTTCGGGGATTGGTGAGCTCGTGGGCCGATACCTGATCGTCATGAACGACGGATGCACCCACCCGCAGACCACCGAAAGCCGTTCAGACCTGAACGCTCGACAGGAAGAGATCGAAGTGGTGTGCGCCAATCCCCGCTGTGGCGCCAGCGTCAGCTACGACGTCCGAGACAAGCCGGGGGAGACCCGATGACGACGAGGTGGATCCGCGCCGATGCTGGTCCGTCGGTGCTCGCGAAGAGGTCGGGCACCTGCCCGACCTGTCATGGCATTTCTGTCCGGCAGCGGACGTTCACCGCGGCGTTCTCGCCGCTGGGGGAGACCCGTACCTGGGACGAGCTTCGACGGGAAACGGCGGCCCGCGCCGAAGCGTGGGCTCCCGACCCGGACGACTTCGAGCACGACAGCTGCCGCGCCGACCGACTGGCCCCGCCGCGCGCCACGCCACAGCCGGTCTCGGCCACCGCGACGCTGCAGGCCGAGCAGATCCGGAACGCGACGGCCAACGTTCTCGCACGGCTCACCAAGCTCGGCCTGCCAGCTCACCGGATCGACGTCGGATGGCGGGATATCCCGGGACGGCTGCTCGAGGCCCGATTCGTCGTCAGCTCAGCCGAGCCGGGGCTGTTGCTGCTGTGGGCGCGCAGCCTGGGCGTCGAGCGGATCACCGTCGACGCCCGGCCGCACGCCACCATCCTGCTGATCCGGCACGTGATCGACGACGTCCACTGGACGATCACCGGCCAGGTACCCCACAACGCCGGGCGTGATCGCCGCCTGGGCGGCGCCGCGGTCAACTGGGGGAGGAGCCGACGCACCCGCGACGGACGCAAGAGCAGCATCGGCACGATCGACCCAGACGAGTTGGCCGCCGGCCTCGCCCGCCTCGGCATCCCAGAGATCGTCTCCGCGCGCCCGGGTGCCAGCGCAGAGTAGGGCTGCGGACTCGGCGCCGGCGGGGACGCAAGGGGCGCCGCGGCGCGAACGGCAGAGCGCCGCCCGAGTCGAGCTGCCGCCCGGCCAACATGGGGCAGCGGCAACCACTCTCCGGTGGACCCTCCCTGCCTGTGTCAAGGATTATCCGACGTCACATCGCACGTTTTGACGTGAAAACGTCTACGCGCTAGCGTGCTGGGCACCAGGTGCGATCTCCGGAGGCCTCATGGAACTCCCAACACGGACATACGCCGTGCTCCTCACGCACGCCGTGAGTGCGACCCTCGCCGTTGACGCCACAGGGCTCACCCAGGCGCAGCAGGTAGCGCTCGAGCAGGCGCCCCCGCTGACCAACGCCGGCCATCTCCGGATCGAGCCGGACGGCGAATGGGAGGTGTCCGCGGTCGCGCTGGACGGGGAGGAGATCTGGACCCGCTGCGACGAGCACGACGAGATCACGATCGAGGACTTCGGCGAGCTGTCCGACCAGTTCGACGGGGCGCAGGGCGCCATCGACCGGGTGTACGAGTACCTGAGCTCCCACCAGGGCAGCCCTGATGTGCAGGTCCAGGCGGTGCTCGCCGACATCCGCGCGCTCCTGGACGACGCGTGATCGCCGACCTGCTCGCCGCCCTGGCCATCGGCAGGCCTGGGCGGAGCATCCGAACGACCCACGGCGGTCGCGATGCTCTTCGATGACCCGGTCAACACCTCGTCCGAGCTGTGGAAGACCTGCATCCACGAGGCCGCCCATGCGGTCGTTCGGCGCAAGCTGGGCTTCACGATCACCCTGGTCTGGGTCGAGGGCCCCGGCCGCGGCTGGGTGAACTTTGACCTGTCCCGGCGGCTCGACAAGCGGTGGACACCACGCGAGAGGGACCTCTACTGGGCGGTTGGCACGCTAGCTGGCCCGGACGCGCACGAACGCTTGCAGTGGTTCTTTGCCCCGAAGGGCTGTGAAGGCGACCGGGCGAGGGTTGATCAGATCGTCTCCCGCGGGCTTGTGACCTACGCCGAGGTCGAGGCGAACACGAAGCGGGAGGTCTCCCGCGGGTGGGGAACGATCAAGCGCGAGGCGCGCAGCCTCTATCTCGACGCGATCCGGCGCGGCATCGAGCCGAACTGATCGTGTGTCGGCCCTGTGAGCCGACGCGGGCGTCGAGGACAACGAACGAGCTCCCCGGGGGCGAGCCGACCGGTAGTGGGGCGCTTGCCAGC
The DNA here is from genome assembly GCF_019468565.1 of Pseudonocardia sp. DSM 110487. Lineage (NCBI taxonomy): Bacteria > Bacillati > Actinomycetota > Actinomycetes > Pseudonocardiales > Pseudonocardiaceae > Pseudonocardia > Pseudonocardia sp. DSM 110487. The sequence continues at coordinate 16,457 of NZ_CP080522.1, read as the reverse complement.
TTCACCCACCAGGCCCGCTCTGCTGCTCGGCAGCCGGTCGAGCAGCCGCAACGCCGTGGCCCTTGTCGGTGGGCTCCGAGCAGTCCAGGAGCTGCCCGCAACGCTCGAAGTTGTTACGGCAATACCGGTAATTCACGCTAAAACACTGAAGAGGAGTCGAATGTGATCACGAAACGAACCGTCATCGGGGGCATCCTGCTGGCGCTGGCGCTGCTGTACGGCACGCAGGACAAGGACGAGACCCACGCGCCGCCGCCACCTGAGCCGACTAGTCAGGCCGTGGGCTGAACCCGCCGCTTGCTCGCAGTGCGGCTCCGCGTGCTGCCGGGGTCTCGCTCAGGGCGAGCGGTGTCCAGACATACGGTCGGCCCGATCCAGCGTTGCGTGCGCGGCGGAGCTCCTGCGCCCTGCCGGTCGAACCCCGGGCCGCCGCGGCTGCTGCCCGCTCGAGCGGCCCGGACGGATTCGCTGCATCGCAGTGATGCCCCTGCCTGTGTCCTCCTGCGCTCCAAGGGCGCGGGCCCGCCCGGCGACTTGTGGACTCTGGGCAACCAGCGTCTGGGCAACCCAGCCAGGTTGGCGACGCGTCTTCACGCTAAGTGCAACGCAGGGCTGGTTGCGCGTGCGACGACAGGCCGCTATGGTTAGAGACAGTGTTCGGGGTGGTGACGGGAGGCGCGAGATGGTGCAGATCGTGAAGGTTGCCGGCACGAAGATCGTGGACGCGGCCAACGCAGAGCGCTTCGCACGCGTCTCCACGATCTGGGCGGTCGATGACCACGTCGACGGCGCCGGGACGGCGAGCTTCGAGACGATGACGTTTACGGCGTCGGGCGAGGAGTTCGACATCCAGCGATACACGACGGAGGCCGAGGCACGTGAGGGCCACGCGATCGCCTGCAGGAACATCGCGGCGATGATGACGGATCCGGTCCAGCTGGACGTCGACGGGTGATCCGCCCGGGCTTGGCTCTCCGATGTGCCCGGGAGTCAAGCCCAGGCCGGTCGTAGGGCCCGAGGTTACGAGGCGTCGCGCCTACTCTCGGGTGCGTCGCCGTCCCGTCGGGCGAGTCCTGGGCGCCACAGCCGCCAGGCCGGCAACGAACAGAAGAGAGAGCGATCGGGGCCGGCGCGGTGCGGCGTGGCTCGATCCTCGAGGCCGGGCGGCTCCTCAGTCCTCACTCACGGTCGCGGTCTCGCTCGGCAATCATCACGAAGTCGATCAGGTCGGCCAGTTCGCTCGTGACGACCTGCAAGCACAGGTCCGCGCAGGTCGTGACGGCGTATCCAGACACGTCATGGATGGTGACCATCTCGTCGCCGTTGATCTCGACATGCGCAACATTGATGACCTGTGGATCAGCGTCTGACCGGTACATGCTGTTCAACACCGTGGTACCTGGCCGCAGGCGCGCAGCGAACTCGCAGCCGTCCAGCGGGCGGTCGTCCTGCCAGCGATACGGCTTCGTCATCCGACGCTCCCATCCGGCGAACTGAAGGTTTGAATCCAGCGGGCCCGGCCAGATGCGTCTGTCGCTAGCGCGCGGACCTGCGGGGGCCGCGGCGCCCGCACACGACACGGCTGACGGTTGGCAGCTCGCGCAGTGTTCATGTGCCCTCTCGGCGTCAGCGGTCCTCGGTGTCGTACTGGTGCTCGGTTTCGTCGGCGACGGCGAGCAGCGCCTGAGCGAACGCACGGATAGTCCCGGGGTCCTCGTGGTTGAGTCGCACGATCGGCGCCCAATTCCCGGCCACGCCGGGCTTCGGTGCAAGCAGATCGGCCTGGTACTCGGCCGCCTCGCCGGAACCCCAGACGCGGGTCACGATGCGCAGGTCGCCGAGGGCTGCGCGCTCCTGGCCGAACATGGCTGCCCCCTCCGATCGTTCCGTCTCTAACAATAGCGACTTGCCATGCCACCGTCAAGGAGATGACGTTATAACACGGCTCTGACTAGGGCAAACACGAGAAATGCTAGACATAGCCACAGCAAGCCGCTAAGCTTACAGACATGCTGGTGACGCGGGAGCAGCGAAACGCGGAGTTCGAGGCCGAGGAGCAGGCAGCGGCGGAGTCGCTGCTGCTCATCGAGGTGCTGGCCGAGGCCGGTTCCTGGGACGCGATCACCGCCCGCCGGGAGCGGTGCCCGCACACCGCCAGCGTCGGTGATCTGTGCAGCTACTGCACCGCGTACGTGGCCTGAGGGGCGGGCGCACGCGTGTACCGCACCCGCTCGCGCGGCCGCGGACCTGGAGCGGATCAGCAGGCACCTGCGCGCCGTGGGTCAGATCAATTTGGAGGGACCGATGAAGATCACGCTGGAGTGGGGCATCGCGGCGACCGAGAGCTACCGCGCGGACGTCGAGCTGGAGGACGAGCACGCGGCCCGGCTCACCGACCTGCTGGCCCAGGGCGTGGAGCTGAAGGCCGCGCTCGACCTGATCGCGGACGAGACCGACGGAGTCTTCGATCTTGAAGACCTGGCGGCCGAGAACGAGACCACCGAGAACCAGACCAGCGCCGACGTGCTGGAGCGGTGCGTCCAGCGGGTGCGCCTGGCGGACGAGGTGACGACGTCATGAGCGCCCTGGACACCGGGTGGGAGACCACCCGCGAGTGCGAGCTCGGCGTGGCCGACGCGGCCACGGTGAACGACGACTACGACCTGGACGGCGACGCCACCGGCCCGCTGGTGCTGATGATCGGCGGCGAGTCCGGGATCTGCGTCGCGGTCGAAGGCACGCGGGAGCAGCTGATCAGGTTCGCCGACCGGGTCACCCGGCTGGTGAACAAGATCCCCGAGAAGTTCCGCGAGGACCAGGCGCCCTGCATCGACCTGAACGGATGAGCCGAAACGCCGCCATGTCCCGACGTCCGCCGGGATTGATCCCCGACGCTGAGAAAGCAGATCAACCGGAGAGACCATGAACGAGTTCTTCGCGTACGAGCAGGAGTCGGACGCCCCGCCCGCCGAGCGCGTGGTGCTTGTCGGAGTGATCGAGTGGTCCAGCGACTCGGGCGAGGAGCCCCGCGTCACGCTGGCCAGCACGCCCGAACCGATCTACCGCTGGTTCCGCGACCAGGTGTCCGAGCTGGAGCTGGACGACGTCGAGCCAGCCCCGCCGCAGCCCGACTGCTCCGATCAGGAGCTGTTCGACTGGATGCAGCACTGGCGCGAGGCGACCACGGAGGCCTGGCTGACGATCTTTCCGAGGCCGCTGCCGTGAGTGACGTGATCGAGGAGCTGCGGGACGCTCTGATCCTCTTCCGCGAGGCCGAGCAGGCCCTCACCGACGCGAACGAGGAGGAGAACCGGACCGGGCTCGCACCGTCTAACGAGACCTTCTGGCACCGCGACGACGCGGGCGTGTCGGTCGCGAACGTGGCTGACCGGCTCATGCAGGAGCTTGACTCCGGCCAGCTGATGATCGTCCCGGTGGCGTCCGCAGCTGAGGTCGCCCGCGCGGTCGCCGCGCACGTTCGAGCTACGGAGCGTAAGAAGTCATGAAGGTCAGCATCAACGCTGTCGAACGACGTCGATCCCGAGAGCTGGGGACCTGACATACGGCACCGGTGGTGACGTCCGGGTGTACGTCGAGACGCTGGTTCGCGGGCGTGCGACAGCGGACGAGGGCGGCATCTCCGACGTGACGCCCCGATGCTCACCTGCCTCGTGGCGTAAGCGGAGAAACGTCGCGTGCACCGCGCTGCTCGGCTTCCGTGGGCTCTACGTGATCAGCAACCCGCGCGAGCTGAAGCGTTAGGGGATCTGATCAAGTTCGCTGCCCGGCGACCCAGCTGGTGAAGTGGCATAGCCCCGGCTCAGGACTGTGTCAGGCGCTCGCGATCCGAGGCGGCGGCACTCGCATCCAGCGCAGCGAACCGGCTACGAAGTCTGTCGGCGCGGCTCAGGGCCATGTGCACGGCGTGCGGGCGCTTGCTGTCCAACGCGAGCACGGCGGGCGCCGTGCGCAGCTCCGCGACCGCCAGGCCGAGGATCGCCATCCTCGCGGCGGCGGTGAGCTCGTCATCGTCGGCGTCCAGCGCAAGCTGGTCGACCCACACCCGGTCCTCGCGCTCGAGCTTGTATCGGTCGGCCTGAGCGGAAAGGCCTGCGCTGACGGCGACCAGCTCGTCCCGGTGGGCATCGAGCCAGGCGTCCTCGGCCGGCCGCCGCTGCCGCGCCTCGCGGGCCAAGCGTCGCGACGAGCGCGTGATCTGCTCGTCCGGTCGGTCGTAGCGCAGCAGGGCCTCCAGGCGGTCGATCCGGTCCAACAAGCCCTGCTTGCCGACGCCGACCTGGGCGCCGAGCTGGGTGAGGAACAAGCCGCGGCTGCGGCCGGCCTTGAGGAAGTGCAGCTCCCGCCGCCGGTCTTCCCACCACAGCCAGTTGAGCAGTGTCAGCGCGTCGCTGACGTCGGCCTGTAAGACCCACCGCGGGATGTCCGGCCCACTGTGTTTCCGCAGGTAGTCGAGGACTTCGCGGGGATCGGAGTCTGGAGAATCCGGCAACATCTCCGCGTTGCGGTCCTCCACCTTCGCCCGCCGCGCCGCGATCCTCGCGATGGCTCGCGACAGCTCGGACCGATGCACCTTCGGACGGGTGGCCACCCCGTCAGTATTTCACTGACAGATAGACCGCAGGGAGGAGGAAGCCTTGGTGCTCGGCAGCGGAGGGGGCGGCCGAAGCCAGCGCGATGAGTGAACACCGTTGCCTAATTAGCGTGAAAACGCTAGACTCTACCTGAAGATTCACAGGCAGAGCAATACGGCAGTCGCCCTGGCTGAGCTGTGGAAGGGGACGTGAATGGGACCGGTTAGTGCAACTGTCGAGGCGGTGACGGTCAGGCTCACGCCGTCGCAGGTCGACGGCTACTGGCTCGAAGAGTGGTTCGAGGACGGTTCCCCCTTCGGTGACCCCATGCTCACCCCGCTTCATGCGCCGACTCCGCACGAGCACGCCCACGCCGCTGCGCGGCGCCTCGCGACGGCCTGACGCGAGGGCGCTGGGGGCCACCGCGGCGCTCGTCCACTTCAACCCACAGACCTGGGAGGACGGATCGGATGCGGAAGAAGGAACGTCGAACAACGAAGAGCGATCGCCGAGAGCTGAGCATCGCCGCCGGCATTTTCGTGGCGAGCGTGCTGGCGCTTCTCGCAGCGCTGCTGTTCACCGACCTCGCCGCGCAGTACGAGGCCCGCAACTGCGTCACCGTTGGCAAGTCCACGCACTGCGACTGACTGAGCTGACATGGCAACAGGCCACGGCGGGATGCCCGCCCCCGCGGCCGTCCCGCGAGGGCGTCGACTTCGACCCGTTTGGCCAGATCACCGTGCCGGAGAAGCCGCGGTCGTGGTCGATGCGTCGCTACCGCGCGACATACGACGAGGACCCGCTGACAGTGTGGGTCCTGTACGCAGACGGCGGCCGGGCCCAGTACGTCGCCCGTGGTCCGCTGTCCGCGCGAGCGCTGATCGCCGGCCTCGGGGCGGGCGCAGTGCACATGCTCCACTGGGGCAGGCCACCCGAGGGGATGCGACTGTTCCCGGCCGCGCTGGTCGAACGCGCAGAGCGTTGATGGGGCGACGCTCGATCCGCTCAACTCCGCATGCCCACGGGAATCCGGGCGGGCCGGCGAGCCGGCCCCGTCCGACGCGGATCACTCGCCGCCGATGCCCCGGTCCAGCCGGCCCCCGCTGGGCGTCGTCCACGACCGACGGACGCGCACTCGGCGAAGCCGAGTACCCGGGCGCTCCGCTGGATCGAGCCCGGATGCGACCTGCGGCAGGGCTTGACGTGTTCACGCTATAACGCTAGAGTTGTGGACATCAACTTCAAACCTCCTCTCATCGGGAGGCACTACCTCAAGCCGGGTCGGCCGGTAGAGGTAACGCAGGACGACGATGAGAAGCTCCTGGCCCGCCGGGAGTATCCCGATCGAAGCCTCGTTGGCGATGGGGTCGGGTGTCCTGAGGGACGGCGGGCAGCTCCTCCTGCCGGGAGCATCCAGCGCGGTCATGGGCGCTGGTGTCCTGAGGGACGGCAGGTGAGGGCCCCCGGGGACGCCCGGGGGGCCTCTTAATGCCCGGGGCAAGCACGGCGACGTCGTGGGTCGAGAGTCATCCGCGACCACTGGTGACAGCTCGCCGGTGCGGCGCCCATCTGGGAGACAGGCGGGGGAGCGCCGCTGGGTCCTGATCGCCGATCGTCGCGGCGATGGACATGGACCCCGAGCGGGGGAGCGCGAGCTGACGGCTGCGAGTTCGCAGAGCTCTGGCCCTCTCCGCTGGATGCTCCGGCCAGCACCGTCCGTGCGGAACCTGCTCCAGGGCACGAGGGGTAGGTGGCCACGACGCAATGGGATGTCTGCAAGCAGGCGTCCGCCGGAGGGATCTCCCGGCGAGATGACGCAGATCGACCGGAGGGAACCATGAGTTCTGACCTGCAGCTCTTCATCCTGCGCTGCCCCGATGGCCAAGCCTGGGCCCTGTCCAAGGTGCTGGTGAACTGGGAGCTGTCCTATGAGTGGGATGGGGATCTTGCCGAGCCCGGCGAGGTCGTGACCGGAGATGGTCCGTATACCCACCGCGAATGCGCACACCTGGACGCCGCGTACTCGCTGGCCGACGAGATCATCGAAGCGGCGCCCGGCGCCTGGTTCATGGTGTGGACCGACCCGGGCAGCACTTCCGACTGCCAGATGGCACCCGGATCACTCGCGCGATACACGCCGCAGCTGGGCAAGCACGAGGCCTACTGCGACGGCGAGGGGCAACCGCTCTTCCATGACCGCGGGATACGCGATGCCGCACGTAAGGGCACAGCGGAGCTGGACAAGGAGTTGGGCTGGGCCTGGAGCAACGCCATGGAGGGCGCAGCCGAGCAGCGTGTGATCAAGGTGAGCGACCCGGAAGATTAGGTCGACTCCTCGTTCGGCGAACACAGCGACGCGGTGCGTGCAGCGCTGGCCCGCGATCGCTGGCGTTCACTCGACGCCGCCGCGCTCCGTTCGGGGGAGGGTCGACGCGAGCAGCCTTCCTCCCCGCGGCGTTTGACGTCGGCCCGGTCGGGCGGAAGCCCGGGGCGTGATCGACTGACAGGCCCGGGCGGTCATGGTGCGGCCGGATGACATCGGCCGGCAGCCACCGGCGAGAGCGGAGAGCGTGCGGCACGGCTTGGGCAATAGCGTGATTTCGATCCACTGGCCTGCGATGTCCCGGAACCCCTAGGCCGTGCGATGAAAAAGCGCTATGATTAGAGACATGATGAGAGGGTGTGCAGAGGTCGAGGTGATCCCGGGTGAAGACGGTCCGGTCGTGTTTGCGTGCACCTGCCCGATCTGCACGGGGCGTACCAACACTGCGCGGCGCATCGCTCGTACCGGTGACCCGTTCCTGGGTGCCGCGACTGCTGAACTGGCCGACGAGGAGTGGTGATCATTGAGTGCTACTGCAGCTACGAGCACCGCCCCACCTGTAGCCCCGAAGGCTGGGAGTAGTTCGCCGCCGTCGAACTGATCGCCTGGGCGGCACCGGCCACAACGCACCGAAGAACGTTGAGCGGCGCCCCGCGCTGCGATGCTCGTTCTGATCCAATCCCCACCGAGGAGAACACCTCGCATGAGCCCCACCGCCGACCTAACCGCCATCTTCAGTTACGCGCCGGGCCTCGCGCCCATGATCGCGATCACCCCCGCCAACGACAGTGGGAAAGCCGTGGCCACGTCCCGGCCCGCCGCCGACGCCCGGCCGCTCGACGCGCTCGCCGCGATGGGCTACCGGCTCGCGTACCCGACGCAGGACTACAACCTCGGCCCGACGATGGCGGACACCAGCTACGCCCGGCTCTACGTCGTCCGGGCCTGACCGCCCGAGCTCACCCCACTCCCCTAGGAAGGCACCCCAGATGGCGAACGGCAAGCACGGACCCTGCGAAACCAAGGGCTGCGGGCGCGACGCCGAGATCGGCGTTCGACTGCTCAACGCGAGCCCGCACGCCGATCCGTTCCGAGAGTTCCGGCTCTGCACCGACGACGCCACCCGGTCGTACAGAAACCTGGCTAAGAGCAGCCGTGGCAGCACGGTCGAGATGTTCGACCTCGACACAGGCCACGCCCGGAAGGCGAAGTCATGATCGTCGGCATCACCGGCACCACCCGCGGGCTCACGGCCGCGCAGCGCGAGACCCTGCGCCAGGTGCTCGCCGACCTAGCCATCTCCGCCCGCCCCGAGCTGCACCACGGAGACTGCGTCGGCGTCGACGAGCAGGCCGCCACGATCGCCTGGCGGCTCGGCTACTGGATCGTCGGCCACCCTGCCGACGACCCGGACGGCCGCGCTCACTCCACCTGCAACCTGCTTCTCGCGCCCCGGGACTCGGCCGCCCGCAACCGGGACATCGTCGACGTTGCTGACCTCCTGATCGGCTGCCCCGGCGGCGAAGAGGAGTGGCCAGGCTCGGGCACCTGGTACACGATCAACTATGCCCGCACCTCAGGTGTGCCGCTGCTGGTCGTGTCCCCGTCCGGCCGGATCCTCGAAGACACCCGGCAGCCCGCGACCCCCGCGCCCCAGGAAGGCACCCGATGAGCACCAACTACTACCTCGACGCCCCGGACAACGAGACCGGACACCTCGGCAAGTGGGGTGGCGGCTACTTCACCGCGAAGGCCCCCGAGGGCATCAACAGCTTCGACGCCTGGTTCGCCCAGCTCGACGGACACAAGATCTTCGCCGAGTCTGGCTACGAGGTTACCGCGGACGAGATGCTGAAGATCGTCGAGCCGGTCAGGCGCAACCGCAACGCCACCCACATCCGTCGGCCGCGGAGTGGTGAGTGGGTCGAACGCGGCGTCCTGTTCGTCCGCCACGACTTCTGCTGACTCCAGGAAGGCATCCGATGAGCGACACCAGCACCGTCACAGACCTGGTCGCCCGCGCGACCGCCACGATCAAGCGGAAGGAGTTCGCCCGCACCGTGTCGGCCGTTGTCTCGCAGGTGGCCCGCCCGTCGCTCCGGCTCCGCCAGCGCGCGAACGCGCTCCCCAGGACCCCCGCTGCCGCGGGGCAGGGGTTAGCGCGTGAGCCGTCTTCCACGGCCCACGCGCCCATGGTTCGGGATCCGACGGGAGCGATACTCCTCGGCTGACCACCGCAGCGGCTCTCCCGGTCGTACTGCTCGGCGGCGTCGAGCAGCCAGCACTCCGGCTCGTACTCGCCGGGGAAGGGGATGCTCACGTCCCTCAGCGCCGGCGCGCTCGGCTTCGGTGCGCAGCCGGCGCACGCGAGTCGTCCCGAGCGCCTCCGACTCGGGTCATGACTCGGTCACGCCCTCGAGGTCTTCGGGGATCTGCACGTGGGTGCCGTAGCGCCGCTCGCCGTTCACGGACACGGCCGGGGTGAACGTGATCCGCGGCAGCGGCGTGAACGTCCCGCCGAGCCACTTCACGGGCCGAGGCCCGTTGTCGGCGAGCTCGGCCGGGAACTGGTAGGCGTAGAGCTGCACGCTGTGCGTGTCGCGCTCGCCGACGCCGTCCTTGCGGGTCGGGCCGATGGGCACGCCCGCGAACAGGGGCGTGAAGTCCTCATCGGCGATGATCGTGTCGTAGGTGACGTGCACCCAGTACGGGTTTAGGCGCCCGGTTTGGTAGTTGACATCGCCGCTGACGTAAACCGGGTACGTGCCGGGCTGGATCTTGTGCTCGCGCGACCAGGCCGCGACCTCGTAGTACTGCCGGTCGGCGAATTCCTCGGCCACGTTGACGTGGCCAACGAGGGTCCTGAGGGCGAAACCTGCCATGGCTGGATCTCCTGTTTCACCTGGCGAACTGGTCGGTAGCGATGTCAGTAACCGTAGCGTGATGAGAGGGCAGCGTCAAGACGCTAAGACGTGTTCTCGTGGCTGTCTAGCTGCTCATACGGCAGGACTAGTAGACAGTGCGACAGTAACCCGCTATGGTTAGAGACGCGCTCGGGCCTGGTGGCAGGTCCATCAGGCGGGGGTCTCGGAGCAGGGGAGGCGCGGGATGGGGATCCAGTTCTACGCGCTCGACCGCGCCGCCACCGGTGACGCCGTCCTCCCTGAGGCCGGCTTCGACCGGCAGGTCGACGTGTCCGTCGGGCGGATCCGGCTCGTGTTTGGGGCGCTGGACATCGACTCGGCGGACCCGTACAACGACGACCCCAACTGGGTCTCCGCGTTCGACATGATCTGCCGCGTCGACCGCTACTTGGCCGCGCACCCAGAGAAGGACCCCGGCAGCGACGACCAGGTCGACTGGCATCCGCGCCGGGCCACCTGGATCCAGGGCGGCCGCCGGCCGGGCTACCTCGACGAGAAGCTCGAGGAGCTACGCACCCTCGCGGAGCGCTGCGCCCAGCACGGCTGGGACGTCGCCTGGGCCTGACGCCCGACTCCCCCAACGGAAGGACCGGCAATGCCGAAGATCTACACCGTGCGCGAGCTGCGCGACTCGTTCGCGCCGCACCCGATCGGCAAGCTCGCGAACTGGGGCAGCCACTCACAGGGCGCCTACTACGTCGCGGCCGCCACGAAGGCCGACGCGGCACGGCGACTCACCAACCTCGGGTTCCCGATCTCCGCGTCCAAGCTGCGCCTCGCTGGCTCCGCAGAGAACCTGCCGCTCCTGCGGGAGCGGGCGGTGTTCGAGCGCCTGCGCAATGTTGGCGACGTCGTCACTGCAGACCGGCACGCCGGCCGTCGCCTCGTGCACATCCCCGCCGGTTCTACCGAGCCCATCGTCGTCGGCACGTGGGGCGTCGACGACTCCGACCCGACCGCGCCGGTTCACTGCCGGGCCTACGTCCTGGACACCTCGCCGGAAGGAACGAAGCGATGACCGCCACCGCGACCCGCACGCGCCACAGCGTCGACCGCTGGCACGCCCTCTGCCGCTGCGACGTCGGGGAGGACCTCTTCAACCCGGCCGACACGTTCAACCGGCGGTGAGGGCGGTGCGCGGGCTGTGGGCTGTGTCCACGTCGCTCGGGTGCATGTGTGTTGTCCTCTCCAGGGCGGCGGATGTGCCGGGCTGGGTGGGGCTGGCCGGCGTCGTCTTGACTGCGCTCGGTGTCCTCGTGCTGGTCTTCGCACCTCGCCCCGGATGACAGCGCCCGCGACGGCGCGCACGGCCAGGTCCCAGCCCTCTCGACACGAGAGGGGCGCAGTCGCGAGGCCGTCTCGGGTGACCCGTTCCCGCGAGCATGGATGTGGGCCGTGCTCTGCCGGTGGGCCACCCGGCCCTCTCAAGGAATGGAGAAGAAGATGAAGATCGAGCTCACGTGGTCGATCGAGGTGACCGAGACCTACCGCGCTGTGGTCGAGATCGACGAGGAGTACGGCGCCCGGCTCCGCGAGCTACTCGCCGAGGGCATGGACCTTCTGGGGGCGCTCAGCCGGATCGAGGACGAGACGGACTCCGCCTTCGATCTTGAATCGATCGCTGCCGCGAGCGAGACCGACGAGCACGAGATCCGCGCAGACGTGCATGAACGTCAGATCCAGCGCGTCCGGCCGCTGTGACGGCCAGGCACTAGTCGTCTGGCGGCTTAGCGTTTTCACGTCTTGACGCTGCCGCGCAATAGCGTTAGTGTTGCAGACAGGCGCTCGACGCGGGAGGACGACGATGGTTACCAACAAGGCCACGCCGGATCTCTTCGATGCGATCAGGGTGGGCGATCGCATCGAGACCTGGGACGGCGTGTGGGGATCCGTTGAGGACGTCGAGTTTCACGGCCGGACCGTGTTCGACGGCAGCTACGTGATCTTCGAGGCCACGCTGCGGATCGCGAGCGACAACCTGCGCACGTTCGACAAGTTCGGCACCCCGAAGAGCTACTCCGGAGTGATCACCCGCCGTATCCGGAAGCACTCCAGCGATCTTCGCTGGGCGTACACCCCGGAGGGCAACTGAGAAGACACAGACGTCACCGAGCCGAAGCACCGCGCCAAACGCCAGCAGATCATCCGGAGGGATCATGAACAGTGACCTGCGCATGGAGCGCGAGGCAGCTCCCGAGGGGGTCCTCGCCGAGCTGGAGCGGCTGCGCGAGGAGAACGCCGAGCACCGGCGTGCGCGCAAGCAGCGGGCAGAGAACGAGTTGGCCGAGGGTGAGCGCCGTGACGCCGAGCTGGACTGGCTTCGCGAGGTCGAGCAGGCGGCACGTTCAGCGATGTTCGACCGGCCGAGTGCGCCGGGACGGGACCGGCTGCGCGAACTCCTCGCGGATCGTCAGGGGGAGCAGAAGGCGTGAACGAGGCGCGTGAGTTGACCACCGACCTGAGCGAGGCCCACAGGATCGCGCGCTGGATCAATGAAAACGGGGGGCACGCATCGATCCCCTTCCTCCAGAACTACCACCACCTGATGAGTATTCGTATGCGGCGCGGCGTGGTGGTCGCTGGCGTCGGAGACCGGATCGTCCGGGGCTCTGACGGCGAGTTCCGGGTCACGCCCGGTGGTTGTCCGATAGCGCCTCTTGATGACGGCAGCTGACAACACGAGAGGAGATCGAGATGAAGGAGAAGGGGATGCCCGGCAGGAAGGCCGTCGCGACGATCGTGCCGGTGGAGCGGCGCGGCTACCGCTACGAGGCGCGGACCGAGATCGAGGGGATGCGCACGGGCAAGCTGATCAAGGCCACGGTTCCGCTCGTGGATCGGGAGCAGGTGGAGGAGTGGAAGCGCCACTTCGTCACTACGGCTCAGCAGGTCGGTCACCAGGTCGAGGTGAACGACACCACTCGTGGCCGGTAGCGCGACCCCACCTCTTCCAGCCCACACCCCCTCAGGAAACCGCGAGGCGGGGCACGTTGCCGTGGGCGGGCACCACCGATAGGAGGCCGCACCCTAGCCGGCGCAAGACGGCCTGGGAGAAGCACGAGACACGCGAGGCACGCCGCGAGGCGTGGGCCGAGGTCAAGCGTGCATGGACGCGGCGGTCGTGAGCCGGAGCAGCTGGTCTTGTGCGCGCGCTGTGGCGCTGGCTCGCCGCTCTTCGGTACCGCGCTCGTCAGTGCTGGCTGATCGTCTGACGAGGGGCCGGTCCCTCGCACAGGTAGAGCACGACCGAGCGAGTTTGAGGGCGTGGCCTGGCGGTGCGGCCACTGGTCCGGGATGCGGGAGGTTGATCATCTCCCGCTGATCAACCTGGCCGGTGGTCAACGGGTGTTCGAGTCCCCGTACGTCCTCACGCTCGCTCGGCTGTGAGCCGGCCGCCAGATCCGGTGGAGCGGTCCGGTCCTTGACCGAGATCCGGATCGCGGTGCGTGGCCTTGTTCGCGGTGGGCGCGGGCTCGTGAGGCCGTCACGTGCGCCTGGATGGAGGCGCACGAAGAGGAGATCGATCATGGGTTGGTTCTTCAGTAGCAAGCCGAACCAGGAACTCGATGCACACGAGAGGGCGCACGAGCGCGCCTACAAGGCGCTCGGCATCCCGTATCGCATCGTGGACCGCAGGGGAGTGCCCGTCCTGGAAGGACGGATCTCGCATAGCAAGTCCGGATCCCGCAAGGGGGCGATCGCCCTCTACGCCGGGTACCTGGCCGGCGGTGGCGACGACGAGGGGGACCGGGCGGCGGCGCTTGGTCTGGCTCGCGAGGCAGGTATGTCCGAAGACGAGGTTCGCCGAGAGGCTCAGAAGTACGTGTGAAGCGGTGCCTGGCCCCTCGGAAGTCGACCACTTCCTGCCTTCCCCTGGGTTGTGCTCGCCTGTGCAGCAGTGGCCCCGGGTGTTGGGCCGCGCCTGGTCGAGTTGGTGGTGGGCATCCGCTCGTGACGCCGACGCGGGCTGCCTTCGTCTGGTCGATTTGCCGCGAGTGTGCGCGATCGCTGTTGACGTTTTAACGTCTTGACGCCGCCATGCTATGGCGCTAGGGTTGGGGACATTCTGAACTTCAGAGAGATGAGGTACCGATGAGCGAGTCCGCCAGCTCTGCGGCCGGCACTGCGATGGTGTGGCACCCCGGGACCGACGTGACTCATCTGTTGGAGGTCGACCAGATCCGTTACGGGGACAACGGGAGGGTGCTGTGCGGTCGGTCGACCCGGTTCATGGATGTGGAGAGAATCTCCGTCTGCGGCCTGAACCTGGCCCTCGGCCACCCGGTGGGGCATTGCCCGGAGTGCTGGTATCACGTGGTGCACGGCCTCCGTTGAACCCCGGCGAGAAGAACGCCCCCGGCTCCGGCCGGGGGCGTTCGTTTTGAGGAATGAGGCGGAACTGCGGGGCTGACATCCGTGAGCATTCCTGCCGTGGGGTGCGCCGAGCTCGAGAGCCTGCCCGTCGTCGCAGTGACGACGGGCAGGCTGGTTGGCGTCGCGTCCGGCAACCAGCCTGGTAGGCCCAGGCCGGTGTGCTTGTCGAGGTGCTTCGAGGCCGTGCGGTCTCGAGCATCTCGTTCAGTCGTTGGGCAGTATTCCGCCGGGCGCGTTGTACCGGGCTTCCGTTTCTGCCGCGAGGTCGGGAAAGGCGGTGCGCAGCCGGGCTGCGTTCTCGGTGTCGGCGCCCATCATTGCTGCCATGATGAGTGCGTCGAGTGGTGGCCGTGAGTGGTGGATCTGCTCGGCGATCCGGTAGTCGTAGCTCCCGCTCATTTGGTCGGTCCTTCCGTGTCGTTGTGGGCGGGTGGCTTTCGTGTCGGTTGGGTTTCTTCGCCCGCCCCTGTCTTCTGTCTGTAACGTTAGCGGTTTAGCGTAGTCCTGTCAATGGGTGTTCACGCTAATTCGCGGTGTCTGCCTGGAGTTTTGCTGGTTTGGGTGTTGACCACGGACAGGCAAGACGTTAGGGTTAGAGACAGATGGAGCGGGGTGGATGGGGGAGGTTCGGGGTGTCGGTCGCGGTTGAGGTTCCGGCGGTTGAGGTTCCGGCGGATGGTGTGGGCGCGGCGGGTGATCCGTTGGGGGAGTTGCGGGCGCGTCTGTATCGGATTGCGGTGGAGGAGGCGGATTCGGATCCGGTGGCTGCGTTCTTTGATGCGGCGCCGTTGGATCCGGGTTTCGGTCGTCGGGTGGTGGCGTTGCGTGAGCGTCGTCGGCGGGAGGCTGCGCATGATGAGACGGGTGGTTTGGGGGAGGACGAGGAGCGTGCGCGGTCGGAGTTCCCCCGGTGACCTGGGGGTGACGACCTGGGGAGAGGTGACCGGGGGGAGGCGTGGGCCGGTTGGCGCGCGCTCTCCCTCGTGTGACCGGTGGCTGGTTTCGGTCACACGAGGTTTCGGTCACGCGGGGCTGCGGTCTCGGCGGTTCTGGTTTTCGGTCACAGCTGGTGGTGGTGCCGGTTTGCTGGGTGGGGGCCGGCCGCTGCGGGCGCCGGCTGTCTCATTGTCAATGATTGGTTGACTGGCCGGGTGTCGGGCGGCATGGGGGCGGGGGTAGCTGCTGCTCGAGCTGCTGTGTGGCCGCAAGCGGCGACACCCAGCTCTCCGACGCGGAAGGCCCCACCGGCCGTTGTGCGGCTGCCCCGGCGCCGCACAACACAACTCCCGGGCGGGTGGTGGGCGCCGTGTCTGGGGCTGTCGGGGAGGGCGTGAGGTGCTCTGTGGGTGAGCGCTGGTGGGGTGGCCGCGTCCGGGGTCCAGAGGCGAAGGGTCCGAGCTCGCTGGCTGCCTCGCGGAGCGCGTGGGTGGCTGTGGGGCGTGCGTGGTGCGGCGCGGTCGCGGGCTGCCGGCGGGTGGCTGGTCGGTTGTGGTCTTGCTGGCGCTGGTTTTCGGTCACACGGGGGTGTGTGTGCCCGGGTTTCGGTCACAGGCCCCTGGGTGGTCGTGGCGGTTTGTGGGTGCGTGGGGTGTGTGGTGAGGCCCCTGTGTGGGCTGGAGTGGGGGGTCGGCGGGGCACGGGGTGGCCGGCTGTCTTGTTGTCAATGATTGGTTGACCTGGCGGGTGTCTGATGCGGGCGGTGGGGTGTCGTGTGGGGTTCCTCGAGCTCGGTGTGGCCCCGCCGGGCCGGGGTGTGGGCCCCCGCCGCTCCGAGCTGGCGGGTGAGGATGCTGGGCGCGGGCCGGCGGCCTGGCGGTTGGGTGGGGGAGAGGGCTGTCGGGGAGGAGGGGCCCGCGGCGAGGCGGTGGCGTGGAGGCCCGCCGGCTGGTTCGGTCGTGCGACCGGTGGGGTTTCGGTCACAGCGGGTGATTGCCGGAGCCATATGCTAGAGTTTTGACGTGAAAACGGCTAGACTTGAGGTGAAACGGTAGCGTAGTATTGTGAAGAAGCTAAGACGCGGAAGCGTCTTAGCGTGAAAACGTCGCATTTGACCAGGTAAAATCGCTTGAAATGCCTCAAACGGTGTTCAGCTAAACGCGCGTAAGCGCGTTTTTGTCTTGTTGTCTTCGTTCTAAAACGTAGAGACGCTAAAACGTCCCAATTGACCTGGGAATGTCGCGCTTTAGCGCGACGCAATTCGGTTTCTTCCTGGGGCGCGTCAGCGCCCCAGAGGCCCCGGCCTCG